>DATHQQ010000177.1:0-13150 GCA_035482595.1 Verrucomicrobiia bacterium | reverse complement strand
TGGTGCTGACCGTCACCCAGATGCTGCGCAAGAAGGGCGTGGTCGGCAAATTCGTCGAGTTCTTCGGTCCCGGCCTTGATGATCTGACCCTGGCGGACCGCGCCACCATCGCCAATATGGCGCCGGAATATGGCGCCACCTGCGGCTTCTTCCCCATCGACGGCGAGACCATCCGCTATCTGAAGGCCACGGGCCGCAGCCCCGGCCGGGTCGCCTTGGTCGAGGCCTATGCCAAGGCCCAGGGGCTGTGGCGCAGTGCGCGCACCCCCGATCCGGCCTTCACCGACAGCCTCAGCCTCGACATCGGCACGGTGGAATCGAGCCTCGCCGGGCCGAAACGCCCGCAGGACCGGGTTCCTCTCTCCACCGCCGCGGGGGCCTTCAAGAAGGCCCTGGTCGAGGCCTTCGGCCGGCCCGAGGCCGGCGCGCGGGTACCGGTCGAGGGCGCGAACCATGACCTGGGCGACGGCGACGTGGTCATCGCCGCCATTACCAGCTGCACCAACACCTCCAACCCCAGCGTCATGCTGGGGGCCGGGATCATCGCCCGCAATGCGGTGAAACGCGGGCTGAAGGTGAAGCCCTGGGTCAAGACCTCGCTCGCGCCGGGCTCCCAGGTGGTGACGGATTATCTGAAGCTGGCCGGGCTCCAGGCGCCGCTCGACAAGCTCGGGTTCAATCTCGTCGGCTATGGCTGCACGACCTGCATCGGCAATTCGGGGCCGCTGCCCGAGGCGATCTCGGCCGCCATCACCAAGAGCGATCTCACGGTCTGCTCCGTGCTCTCCGGCAACCGCAATTTCGAGGGCCGCGTCAATCCCCAGACCCGGGCCAATTATCTCGCCTCCCCGATGCTCGTCGTCGCCTATGCGCTGGCGGGCTCTCTGAAGGTGGATCTGCTGAAGGATCCGCTCGGCCATGACAAGAAGGGCATGCCCGTCTATCTCGCCGATCTCTGGCCCAGCAACAAGGAGATCGCCGATACGGTGCGCCGCTTCGTCAAGGCCTCGAGCTTCCGCAAGCGCTATGCCGATGTCTTCGCCGGCGATCGCCTCTGGCGCAAGGTCGAGACCTCCGGCGGCCTCACCTATGGCTGGGACAGCCATTCCACCTATGTCCAGAACCCGCCCTATTTCGTCGGCATGCCCGACAGCCCCAGCGCCGTCGAGGATGTCGCGGGCGCGCGCACCCTCGCCTTGCTGGGGGACAGCATCACCACCGACCACATCTCGCCCGCGGGTTCGATCAAGAAGGAGAGCCCGGCCGGCCAGTACCTCATCGCCCATGGCGTGCCGCCGGCGGAGTTCAACTCCTATGGCGCGCGGCGCGGCAATCACGAGATAATGATGCGGGGCACCTTCGCCAATATCCGCCTGAAGAACGAGATGCTGCCGGGGACCGAAGGCGGGATCACCCGCCATCTCCCCTCCGGCGAGACGCTGTCGATCTATGACGCGGCCATGCGCTACAAGGCCGAAGGGGTTCCCCTCGTGGTCGTCGCCGGCAAGGAATACGGCACCGGCTCATCGCGCGACTGGGCGGCCAAGGGGACCTTGCTCCTGGGGGTCAAAGCGGTCCTGGCAGAGAGCTTCGAGCGCATCCATCGCTCCAATCTGATCGGCATGGGGGTGCTGCCGCTGCAGTTCAAGGAAGGCGTGACCCGCAAGACCCTGGCGCTCACAGGCGAGGAGGTCTTCGATCTCGGCGGATTGACCGGCGGCATCAAGCCGCGGATGGAGGTCGAGGTGACCCTGCACCGGCCCAATGGCCAAACCGAGAGCTTCGCCGTCATCTGCCGGATCGATACGCTGGACGAGGTCGAATATTTCCGAAACGGCGGCATCCTGCCCTATGTGTTGCGCAATCTGCGGCAGCAGGCGGCCTGAGCCGGGGCCGGGACGAAAAGCTTGCGAAGATTGCAGAAAAGTCACCGTAACGTGATTCGGTCGGAGCGCCGGCTGTGCGTTAATTCTCGACTCATGCGCATGCCTCTGACCGCCATCGCCGCCGCCCTGGCTCTCTGCCTGCTGGGCTTCCTGCTGCGGGCAGGTGCGGCCGCGGGCGACGAGCCGGTGACGATGACGGTCGCGGACACGCCGGTGGTGGTGGAGCTCTTCACCTCCCAGGGCTGCAGCTCCTGCCCACCGGCCGATGCGCTCCTGGGCAAGCTCTCCAAGCGCAAGGACGTGCTGCCGCTCGCCTTCCATGTCGATTATTGGGATTATATCGGCTGGAAGGACCCCTATGCCTCCAAGGAGACCACCGACCGCCAGTATGGCTATGGCCATGCGCTGGGGTTGAACATGGTCTATACGCCCCAGATGGTGATCGACGGCTCCCAGGATGTCGTGGGCTCCGACGAGAGCGCGGTGCTCCGCGCCATCACCGCCAGCACGATCCGTAAGAAGCTGAAGCTCGCCATTCGGCGCGACGCGACGGGGGACTACAAGGTGGTGCTCCCGGCGGGCGATTCCGGCAAGGCGCCGGCCAGCGTCTATATCGCGCTTTTCGACCACGCCCACCGCACCGATGTGAAGAAGGGCGAGAACGCGGACAGCTCGCTGACCGAATTCAACATTGTGCGCGAATGGCGCAAGATCGGGGAATGGAAAGGTCAGCCGGAGGAGATCGCCCTCAAGCTGACGCCCGAGTCCGACGAATATGACGCCTGCGCCATCATCGTGCAGGACGGCAGCAACGGTCCGGTCCGGGGGGCCGCCTCCTTCCGCATGGAGAAGAAAGCCGGCGGCTGATCTCTGGGGCAAGCGGCAAGGGAGGGATGCGATGGTGAAGCCGATTCCCGAGGGATTCCACAGCCTCTCCCCGCATCTGACGGTCGCCGACGCGGCCGCGGCAATCGAGTTCTACAAGCGGGCCTTCGGCGCTACCGAGATGGGGCGCATGCCCGCGCCCGACGGCAAGCGGGTGATGCATGCCATGTTGCGCATCGGCGATTCCGCGTTGATGCTGAACGACGAATTCCCCGAATGGAGTACCCAGGGCGGCCCGAAATCCACGGGTGGCACACCCGTCACCATCCATCTCTATGTCGAAGATTGCGATGGGGTCTACAAGCGCGCGATCGCCGCCGGCGCCACCGCGACCATGCCGCCCGCCGATATGTTCTGGGGCGACCGCTACGGCCGGCTGACCGATCCCTTCGGCCATATCTGGTCCATCGCGACCCATCAGAGGGACATGACCCCCTCGGAGATGGCCGAAGCCGGCCGGAAGGCCATGGCGGAGATGAAAGCGGAGAAGGGGAAGAAGGCTTAAGGCAGCCAGCCCGGTCCGGACCAACCGCGACCACCCCACCCCGGCCCCCTCCCGTTCCGGGGGCGAGGGGGATTTAACTACGCGATCGCCTTCAACAGCGTCGCATCGAGCCGGCGGGCGAAGGCCACGGGATCGGCGACCGGCTCGCCCTGGACGATGCGGGCCTGGTCCAGCAGCAGCCAGGCCGCCTCGGTCACCTCCTCGGCGCTGCCGTTCTGGGACAGGCGCTTGGCGAGGCCCGCGATGAGGGGATGGCGCGGGTTCACCTCGAGCACGCGCTTGGACGCGTTGTCGAGCTGGCGGTGTTGCTTCAGCAGCCGCTCGAGATGGATATCCATATCGCCCTCATCGGCCACCAGGCAGACGGCGCTGGTGTCGAGCCGCGAGGAGGCGCGCACATCCTTGACCGCATCCTGGAGCGCCAGGCGCAGCATGGCGATCAGCGCATCAGTGCCGGCGGGCTGGGGCTCCTGCGCCTGCTTCTTCTCTTCGGAGAGCTCGATCTTGTCGAGCTCGGCCCCGCCCCGGGTTGCCGATTTGAAGGGCTTGGCGTCATAGGCGCCGACATTGGGGATCCAGAACTCGTCCACCGGATCGGCCAGCAGCAGCACCTCCACCCCGCGGGCCGCAAAGCCTTCGAGCTGGGGGCTGCGGGCCGCGGCCTCGACGCTCTCGCCAGAGAGGTAATAGATCGCTTCCTGCCCCGGCTTCATCCGGCCCACATAGTCGGCGAGGCTGACCAGCCCCTCGCCATAAGTGGAGCGGAAGCGGGCGAGCTTCAGCAGCGTCTCGCGCTGCTCCTGATCCTCATAGAGGCCCTCCTTCAGCACCGGGCCGAAATCCTTCCAGAAATCGGCGTAGCTCTCCGGCTCCTTCTCCGCCAGCTTGGCGAGCTCGCTCAGGCTGCGCTTGACCAAGGCGGCGCGGATCTTCGCCAGCAGCGGGTTGTGCTGCAGCATCTCGCGGCTGATGCTGAGCGGCAGGTCCTCGGAATCGACGATGCCCTGCAGGAATCGCAGATAGCCCGGCAGGATGTCGGCGCAGTCGTCGGTGATGAAGACGCGCCGGACATAGAGCTTCACGCGATGCTTGCGATCGGGATTGAACAAATCGAGAGGGCGGCTGCGGGGGACGAAGAGCAAGGCGGTGTAGTCGATCTTGCCCTCGGCCCGCCAATGGATGGTCAGGCGCGGCTCGTCGAAGCCATGGGAGACATGGCGGTAGAACTCGGCATATTGCCGCTCGGTGATCTCCGATTTCGGCCGCATCCAGAGCGCGGCCGCTTCGTTCAGCTTCTCCTCCTTGCCCTCGGTTTTGAGCAGGATGGGCAGCGAGACATGATCGGAATAGCGCGCGATGATGGTTTTGAGGCGCAAGGGCTCCAGGAATTCGCCGGCGTCCTCGCGCAGATGGAGCACGATCCTGGTGCCGCGGGCCACATCCTCGGCCGCGGCCACGGCGAACTCGCCCTTGCCGTCGGAGACCCAGCGCCAGCCCTGCGTCTCGCCGGCGCGCCGGCTGAAGACCTCGACCCGCTCGGCGACCATGAAGGCGGCATAGAAGCCGACCCCGAACTGGCCGATCAGGGAGATATCCTTGGAGGTATCGCCCGTTGCTTCCTTCAGGAAGGCCGCGGTGCCCGAACGCGCGATTGTGCCGAGATTGGCGACCAGCTCCTCGCGGTTCATGCCGATGCCGTTGTCGGCGATGGTGAGCGTCTTGGCAGCGGCTTCGGGGGTGATGACGACCCGGAATTGGGCATCCTCGGCGGCCAGCTCCGGCCGGGTAATCGCCAGATAGCGCAGCTTGTCGCAGGCGTCGGAGGCATTGGAGACCAGCTCGCGCAGGAATACCGAGCGATCGCTGTAGAGCGAATGGGCGACAATATCGAGCAACCGGCCGACCTCGGCCTGGAAGCCGTGGCGTTCTTCCTGCATCCCGCAACCTCCCAGTCAAATCCACGCGCCATATAGGGACATCGGCCCCGCGCATCAAGGGGCGAGCGCTGTCGGAGGCAAAGGAGAGGCCGGCCTTTCTCTCTCAGTCGGCATTGAGAGAGGGAGCAACGCCCCGCTTGCAAACCCCGCCGCCCTGGCCAATCTTAGGGCCATGATCGGCGCTCCGGGGCCGCGGTTGGCGGCCGTCCTCGGCCCGACCAATACGGGCAAGACCTATCTCGCGGTGGAGCGCATGCTCGGCCATGAGAGCGGGATGATCGGCTTTCCGCTGCGTCTCCTGGCCCGGGAAAATTACGACCGCATCCGGCGGATCAAGGGCGACGGGGCCGTGGCGCTGGTCACCGGCGAGGAGAAGATCCTGCCGCCCGGGGCCCGCTACTTCGTCTGCACCGCCGAATCCATGCCGCTCGACCGGCCCGTCGGCTTCCTCGCCATCGACGAGGTCCAGATGGCGGCCGATCCCGAGCGCGGCCATGTCTTCACCGACCGGCTGCTCCATGCCCGGGGCGTGCAGGAGACCATGCTGCTGGGGGCGGAGACCATGCGCCCGCTGCTCCGCCGCCTGATCCCGGGGCTGGAGGTCATCACCCGGCCACGCTTCTCCACGCTTCGCTATACCGGCCCGCGCAAGGCGACGCGCCTGCCGCCCCGCAGCGCCGTGGTGGCCTTCTCCGCGAGCGAGGTCTATCGCATCGCCGAGACCATGCGCCGCCAGCAGGGCGGCTGCGCCGTGGTCATGGGGGCGCTCAGCCCCCGCACCCGCAATGCCCAGGTCGAGATGTACCAAGCCGGCGAGGTCGATCATCTGGTGGCGACGGATGCCATCGGCATGGGGCTCAACATGGATCTGCTCCATGTCGCCTTCGCGGGGCTCGCCAAGTTCGATGGCCGCGGCCCCCGGCGCCTGACCCCGGCCGAGCTCGCCCAGATCGCCGGCCGCGCCGGCCGCCATATGAACGACGGCAGCTTCGGCACCACCGCCGAGGTGGGCGCGCTAGCCCCCGAGATGGTGGATGCCATCGAGAACCATCGCTTCGATGCCATCGCGGCCCTGATGTGGCGCAACAGCGAGCTCGATTTCCACTCCGTCGGCAGCTTGATGGCGAGCCTGGAGCGCCGTTCGCCCGACCCCGTCCTGCTCCGGGCGCGGGCGGCGGACGACCAGCAGGCCCTCGCCCAGCTCGGCAAGGATCCGGAGATCCTGCGCCGCATCGGCGGGCCGGCGACGGTGCGCCTGCTTTGGGAGGTCTGCCAGATCCCGGACTTCCGCAAGGTGATGAGCGACGCCCATACCAGGCTGCTGGGCCAGGTCTTCCGCCACCTGACCGCGCCGGAGGGGCGGCTTCCCACCGACTGGGTCGCCGGCCATGTCGCCCGCCTCGATCGCAACGACGGCGACATCGATACCCTGATGGCGCGCATCGCCCATATCCGCACCTGGACCTACATCTCTCATCGCGCCGGCTGGCTGGCCGACCCCGCCCATTGGCAGGAGGCCAGCCGTGCCGTCGAGGACAAGCTCTCCGACGCCCTGCACCGGGTCCTCACCCAGCGCTTCGTCGACCGCCGCCAGGCCCATCTGCTGCGCCGGATGAAGGACGGCAATGCCCTGGCGGGCTCTGTCACAAGGGCCGGGGAGGTGATCGTCGAGGGCCATGGGGTGGGCCAGCTCGCCGGCTTCCGCTTCATCCCGGACGGCTCGGGCGGGGTCGAGGAATCGCGGCCCCTGCTGAATGCGGCCCGCCGGGCGCTCGCCCGGGAGATTCCCGAGCGCCTGGCCCGGCTGGAGAGTGCGCCGGATGCGGCCTTTGCCCTTTCCGCCGCCGGGGTTGTGAGCTGGGAGGGAGCCCCTGTCGCCCGGCTCACGGCCGGCGAGGCCGTCACCCGGCCCCGCGTGGATCCGCTGCAAAGCGACCTGCTGGACAGCGCCCAGCGCGAGCGGCTGCGCCGGCGTCTGGCCCTCTGGTCGGAGCATTACATCGCCCGCCGCCTGAAGCCGCTGGTCGCCGCCGAGGCCGCGCCGGTGACCGGCGCCACCCGCGGGGTGCTGTTCCAGCTCATCGAGGCGCTGGGGCTGCTGCCCCGGCGCGAGCTCAGCGCCCAGCTGCCCTTGGCCGATGCCAAGGCTCTGTCCGATTTGGGCCTGCGCCTCGGCCGCGAAAGCGTCTGGTTCCCGGCCCTGGCCTCCTCGGGAAGCCTGGCGGGGCTGCTCTGGTGCATCCACGCCGGCCGGGCGCCGACACCCTTGCCGCCCCGCCGGCCACCCAGCCTGCTGCGCGACCCGGCCTTGCCGGCGGAGTTCTATCACGCCGTGGGCTATCGCCTGGCGGGCTCGCTGGCGATCCGGGCCGATTCACTGGAGCGCCTCTCCCAGGCCGCCCGGCGGCTGGCGGGCCAGGGCCCCTTCCTGCCGGTCGAGGCGCTGCGCCAGACCATCCAATGCGAGGCGGCCGCTCTGCCCGCCGTCATCGCGGCGCTCGGCTACCGCTCGGCCGAGGAGGAGGGCGAGCTTCGCTTCCGCGCTCCGGACCGGAAGGCGGGCGCCAAGGGTGCCAAGCGCCGGCGCCGGCGCGGGCCCCGGCCGCAACAGCAGCCGGATTCGCCGTTCGCCGCCTTGCGCGACCTCAAATTCACCCGATGAGGGTCTCGTGAGCGACAGCCTGAGGCTCGACAAATGGCTCTGGCATGCGCGTTTCTGCAAGAGCCGCACGCTGGCCGCCAAGCTCGCCGCCTCGGGCAAGCTCCGGATCGCCGGAACGCTGGTCTCCAAGGCCCATCATTCGGTCAAGCCCGGCGATGTGCTGACATTTCCCCTGGGCCTGCATATCCGCACCGTGAAGATCCTGGCCCTGGGCGTGCGTCGCGGCCCGGCGCCGGAGGCCCAGCGCCTCTACGAGGACCTGGCCCCACCCCCAGCGCGCGGGTCCGCCGCGCCAGAGGCCCCGGGCGGCGGGGCGCGACCGACCAAGTTCGACCGGCGCGCCATCGACCGGCTGCAAGGAGAAGGCGAGGCGTGATACGATTTTCCGTCCTGGGGAGGTCCGGTCCATGCTGAGCAAGGCTCAAATCGATCAGTTTTGGCGCGACGGCTGCCTCGTCGCCCTCGATGCGGTGACCCCGGCCGAGCTCGCCGCCATGCGGGCCCAGATCGCCGATTGGGTCGAGGAGAGCCGGGGCCATGAGGCGCCCTTCGGCACCCCCACGCTCGACGGCCGTCCGCGCTTCGACATGGGCGAGGAGCATCGCCCGGAGAAGCCGGCGCTGCGCCGGGTGAACAATCCCTCGGACATCGCGCCGGCCTTCGCCGACGTGGCCTGGAACACGCGGGTGGTGGACATGGTCGCCGATCTGATCGGGCCCGACGTCAAGTTCCACCATTGCAAGATCAATCTGAAGCTGCCCGGCAGCAATACCGAGGTCGGCTATCATCAGGACTTTGCCTATACGCCCCATACCAACGACTCCATCGTCACCGCGCTGGTCTTCGTCGACGACGTGACGGCCGACAATGGCGCGCTGATGATGGTGCCCGGCTCCCACCGCGGGCCGATCTATTCGCTGTTCGAGGGCGACCGCTTCACCGGCTCCATCGAGCCGGCGACGGCGGCCATGTTCAAGGCGCAGCAGGTGCCGGCCATCGGCCCGGCCGGCAGCGTCTGCCTGATGCATACGCGGCTCTGCCACGGCTCCGAGGCCAATCGCAGCCAGCGCTCCCGCGGGCTCTATATCTGCGTCTATACGGCGGCCGACGCCTTCCCGCTCGCCCGCAACCCGATGGCCAACCCCCATGAGGGGCGGATCCTGCGCGGCAAGGCGACCCGCTTCGCCCGGATGATGGAAGGCCCGATCGAGCTCCCCGCCCAACCCAAATCGGCCTCGTTCTTCGCTGTCCAGGGCCAGCGCAGCGCGGGGCGGGCGGCGGAGTAGAAGGGCGGTCTTCCACCCCCGCGGTCATGGCCGGGCCTTCGCGCGGCCATGACGACCAAGGGTAGCGCCATACACCAGTGCTCCTGCCCATTTCTCAGCCGCTTCTGCCCATTTGCATAACACTGTTCCCTTCGTCATCCTTTAGACATAGATTTCGCCCGACCGGCGCCTTTGCCCATCAGGGCGGAGAGACTGCCGGCGGGACAGGGAGAGGCTGAACGCAGGGTATGGCGGCTAGCGCTGACGCTTTCGTCAAATTCATCGACGTCCAGAAGAGCTACGACGGCGAGACGCTGGTCGTCAAAAGCCTGAACATGGACATCGCGCGCGGCGAGTTCCTGACCATGCTGGGGCCCTCGGGCTCGGGCAAGACCACCACCCTTCTGATGCTGGCCGGCTTCGAGGTGCCCACCCATGGCCGGATCCTGCTGGACGGCCGGCCCATCGACAATATGCCGCCGCACAAGCGCGACATCGGGATGGTATTCCAGAACTACGCCCTCTTCCCCCATATGACGGTGGAGGAAAATCTCGCCTTCCCCTTGCAGGTCCGCAAGGTGCCCAAGGCGGAGGTCGAGACCCGGATCAGGCGGGCCCTGGAGATGGTCCAGCTCGGCCCCTATGGCAAGCGCCGGCCGGCCCAGCTCTCGGGCGGGCAGCAGCAGCGGGTGGCGCTGGCCCGCGCCCTGGTCTTCGATCCCAAGCTGGTGCTGATGGACGAGCCCCTGGGGGCGCTGGACAAGCAGCTGCGCGAGCAGATGCAGCTCGAGATCAAGCATATCCACGAGAATCTGGGCGTCACGGTCGTCTATGTGACCCATGACCAGAGCGAGGCGCTCACCATGTCGGACCGCATCGCGGTCTTCAGTGACGGGGTGATCCAGCAACTGGCCAAGCCCGCCGATCTCTATGAGCGGCCCGACAACGCCTTCGTCGCCCAGTTCATCGGCGAGAACAACCGGCTGCACGGCCAGGTGACGGCGATGAACGGCACCACCTGCCAGGTGCAGATTCCCGGCAGCGGGCCCGTCCGGGCGATGGCGGTCAATGTCGATGCCGTCGGCCAGGCGACCATACTGTCGCTGCGGCCGGAGCGGGTGAGGATCAACCCGCCGGCCGGCAGCATGCCCAATCTCTTCAACGCCGAGGTGCGCGAGCTCATCTATCTCGGCGATCACGTGCGCACCCGCGTCTCGGTCTGCGGCCATGAGGATTTCGTGGTCAAGCTGCCGAACTCCGAGGGCGCGGCGCAGTTCGAGCCGGGGGCGAAGATCACCGTCGGCTGGAAGACGGAAGACTGCCGGGCGCTCGACGCGCCCTGATGCGACGGCTCCGGAACTGCTTCGCAAAGAGGCGCCGGAGAAAGACGAGTGGAGGCAACGAGAACGGCCGCGCCCATGGTGGGACGGCGAAGCAGGGAGTCCATAAAGCGATGAAGAAATCCCTCATGATGGCCGGCGCCTTGACGGTGGCCGGCATGGCTGCCGCGCTCCTGGCGCCGGCAGCCCCGGCCTTTGCCGGCGATCTGAACGTCACCTCCTGGGGTGGCGCCTATCAGATGAGCCAGCGCAAGGCCTATTTCGAGCCCTATGCCAAGCAGTCGGGCACGAAGATCACCGAAGAGGAATACAACGGCGAGATCGCCAAGATCCGCGCCATGGTCGAGTCGAAGAGCGTCTCCTGGGACGCCATCGACGTCGATACGCCGACCGCGGTCCAGGGCTGCGCCGAGGGCATCCTCGAGACGATCGATTGGACCAAGCTCGGCCTCGACCGCAAGAAGTTCACCGGCGCCGATCTGATGGATTGCGCGGTGCCGACGATCCTCTATGCCACGGTCATCGCCTATGACAAGGACAAGCTCGCCAACGGGCCGACGACCATCGCCGATGTCTTCGACCTGCAGAAATTCCCCGGCAAGCGGGGCCTGCAGAAGAACCCCTTCGTCAATCTCGAATGGGCGCTGATCGCCGATGGCGTGGCGGTGAAGGACGTCTACAAGGTGCTGAACACGCCCGAGGGCGTCGACCGCGCCTTCAAGAAGCTCGATACGATCAAGAAGGATGTCGTCTGGTGGGAGGCCGGTGCCCAGCCGCCGCAGCTCCTCGCCGACGGGCAGGTCGTCATGACCTCGGCCTGGAACGGACGTATCTATGACGCCGACAAGAACTCGGGCAAGCATTTCGAGATCATGTGGGATGCCCAGGGCCTGGATTGGGATTGGTGGGCGATCCCGAAGGGCGATCCGCGGCTGGACGACACCTACAAGTTCATCGCCTTCGCCAGCTCGCCGGAGGCCCAGGCGGACCAGACGCACTACATTTCCTATGGTCCGGCGAACCAGGATGCGATCCCGCATGTCGATCCGGCGATCCTGCCCAACCTGCCGACGGCGACGGATCACATGAGCAATGCGCTCCTGGTCGACCCGCAGTTCTGGGGCGACAAGGGCGAAGAGCTGCGCCAGCGCTTCACCGCCTGGCTGGCTCAGTAAGGGACTTCCGGCGCGGGAGGCACGCCTCCCGCGCCGGCTTTACCGGAAACCAGCCGCGATGAGCAGCATCACCCTGGACCAGATTCCGCGCACCGCCGATGGCGTGCCGCTGAAGGTCAAGCTGCAGCGCGCCGAGCGCCGGCGGAAGCTGAAGGCCGTGGGCCTCGTGGTGCCGCTGTTCCTGTTCATCCTTCTCGCCTTCGTCTTTCCCATCGGGGCGATGCTGGTCAACGCGGTGCATGACGACACGCTGCTGACCCTGATGCCCAAGACCACGGCGGCGCTGGCGAGCTGGGACGGCAAGGATCTGCCGGACGAGGCGACTTACGCCGCCCTGGTCGACGACCTGAAGCTGGCCTGGAAGGAAAAGAATGCCGCCGAGGCCGGCAAGCGGATCAATTACGAGCTGCCCGGCGCGCGCAGCCAGATGCTCTCGAGCGCGCGCAAGGCGAGCAAGCTCACGGCCGGGCCCTACAAAGCCGCCATGATCGACATCAACCCGATGTGGGGACAACGTGAGGTCTGGAGCATCCTGAAGCGCGGCGGCTCGCCCTATACCTTCTACTATCTGCTGCGCTCCCTCGACTTCCAGTACAACGACGACGGCCAGGTGATCGCGACTCCGTCGGATACCGCGATCTTCCGCGGCATCTTCCTCAGGACCCTGGGCATCAGCCTCGCCGTCACCGCGGCGACCCTGCTGCTGGGCTATCCCGTCGCCTATCTGCTGGCGAGCCTGCCGCTCAAGATCAGCAATCTGCTGATGATCATGGTGCTGCTGCCCTTCTGGACCTCGCTGCTGGTGCGTACCACCGCCTGGGTCGTGCTGTTGCAGCAGCACGGCGTCATCAACGATCTGCTGATGTCGCTGCATCTCATCTCCCAGCCGGCCGAGCTGATCTTCAACCGCTTCGGCACGATCGTCGCCATGACCCATATCCAGCTTCCCTTCACCTTGCTGCCGATCTACAGCGTGATGAAGACGATCTCCCCCTACCATGTGCGCGCCGCGCGCTCGCTGGGGGCGGGGCCTTTCTACGCCTTCTGGCGGGTCTATTTCCCCCAGACGGTGCCGGGGATCGCGGCGGGCTGCCTGCTGACCTTCATCCTGTGTCTGGGCTACTACATCACGCCGGCCCTGGTGGGCGGGCCGACGGACCAGATGGTGAGCTATTTCGTCGCCCTCTACACCAACCGCGAGCTCAATTGGGGCATGGCCTCCGCGCTGGGCGCGATCCTGCTGGTCGCCACGCTGATCCTCTACTACGTCTACAACAAGATCATCGGCGTCGACCGGATCAAGCTGGGGTAAGCAGAGATGGCCGTTCCCGTCTACGCCTCGCCGATCGAACGCATCTGGTACTACCTGCACCGGCTGATCTGCGCCGCGGTGCTGCTGTTCCTGATCTCCCCGATCCTGGCGATCATGCCGCTCTCCTTCAATTCGGTGCCCTTCTTCACCTATCCGATGCCCGGATTCTCCCTGCGCTGGTAC
>DATHQQ010000176.1:0-5926 GCA_035482595.1 Verrucomicrobiia bacterium | reverse complement strand
CGGCATCATCTGGCAGGCTCCCTGGGCGCCGCGCTAGCGACGCGCTGCTTCGACCTCGGCTGGATCGAGCGTACCAAGCGAGACCGCGCCATCGCCGTCACACGCAAGGGATATGAGGGGCTGAGCGCGCGGTTTGGAATCAGCATCGAGGATCTGCGAATACCGAAGGAGGCGGTTCTTCGGGCGGGTTGATTCTGCCGGCGCTCTGCGGCTCGGAAGAGCTAGCTCAACACCTCGCCGGGTTGCCCTGGATTCCCGCTTTCGCGGAAATGACGGAAAGGGTTAGACCGCAAGCCGTGGCCGCCCGAAGGCCGTGGCGACAATCTTCGATTCGATGAAGATCTCGAAGCCGCCGCGCTCGCGCACGGCCTTGTCCTTGCGGCTGACCGAAAGCTGGACCTCGCCGGCGCCCGCGCGCTCGGCCTGGGCGGTCGCCTGGGCCTCGACGGCGGCGGTAGCGCGGACGGCGGCGGCGGCGAGGTCGGTGAAATCCTCGACGGCGGTGGGCAGATGGAGGCGGAAGCGGCCTTCACTCGGCTGGGTGATCAACGCTTCCACGGTCTGCACCACGCCGCTCGCCACGGCACCCACGGCGTTGGTGACGCCGGCATGGGGCGGGATCACGAGGCGCGTATTGAGGCGCTTGGCCACTTCCGGGTAATAGCTCGCAACTGGGGCGCCGATGGCGACCAGCGGGCGCATCAGGGTGAGACGGGTCTGTATCAGCGACGCGGGCGCGGCCTCGCCGGCGAGCGCGCGGTCGATCATGCGCCGCCCGAGCTTGCCCCACTCCCGCTGCTCCAGGGATTCATCCTCGGCGATGGCGGCGGCGAAGATCACCTCGCCGGTTTGGCGGATGACCTGCTCGCGGACCTGGCGGGCGAGGCCTTCGGCATCGGCCGGCGGATGCCAGTCGCCCTGGCGGTCGCGGCGCAGGAAGATCTCGGCCCCGAGCCGGGCGGCCTCGACGGACCAGCCTTCCTGATGCCCCAGGATATGGGCCGCATCGCTGGGGGTGAACCCGGACATCAGGACGAGGCCGCGGTCGACGAGGCGCCCGAGGGCGCGCAACGCCCCGGCGCCGTTGATGAGCTGGGCCAGTGGCTGCGGCCCCTCGGCAAGCTTGGACCAGATCATGATTTGACTGGGATTGAGGCTCGCCTCACCGGCATCCAGCGGGCGTTGGCGGAGCGCGAATTGCCCGCGATGGGGAACCGGTTCGTCGCTCTCCCGATGCTGGCGCAGGATCGCCAGACTCCCGGGGTGCTGATGACCCAGCAGGCTGAGAGGCATGACGCGGCGCGGGCCGACGATGAGCCCGTCCTCGTTCAGCCGCGCCTCGCTGTCGCCACCGAGGCCGAAGGTATGGACGCCCACCGCCTCCACCATGGTGCGGAACCCGCCCACCGTGGCGCCGTCGCGGTTCAGCACCGGGCGCCCGCCGGAGAGCAGCGCGATATCGGTGGTGGTGCCGCCCATGTCGGAGACGAAGACATCCTTCTCGCCCGAGAGATAATGCGCGCCGACGACGCTGGCCGCGGGACCTGAGAGGATCGTCTCGACCGGGCATTCCATGGCGACGGCGGCCTCGATCAGCGAGCCGTCGCCCTTCACCACCATCAGCGGCGCCTTGATGCCGCGTTCGGCCAGCAGCCCCGCCACGGCGCGCACGAGTTGCTGAAGCTGGGGTATGAGCCGGGCATTGAGGGCGCAGGTGAGCGCCCGGCGCGGCGCATCGAGCTTGGAGGTCAGCTCATGGCCGCAGCTCACCGGCAGATCGGTCAGCTCGCGCACCAGCCGGCGGAGCGCGATCTCATGGGCCGGGTTGCGGACCGAGAAATAGGCCGAGACGGCGAAGGCCGCGACCTTGGGCGCATGGGCCTTGATGGCCGCCGCTGCGGCGCTGAGATCCAAAGGATGCTGCTCGTCGCCGGTGGGCTGATGACCCCCCGCGATGAAAACCACGGGATCCCCGCCCAGGGCCTGGCGCAGCCCGGCGCGATCGAGCGCCGAAGGCTCGTAGCCCGCCAGCAGCAGGCAGATCGGGCTCGCATGGCCTTCGACGATGGCGTTGGTGGCGAGCGTGGTGGAGAGGCCGACCATGGCGATCTCCCCCTCGACCTGCGACAAAACGCCCCGCATGGCGCCCGCCAGGCCGATCGAGAGATCATGCTTGGTGGTGAGGGATTTGGCCGCGGCGAGCACGCCCTGGTCAGGATCGAAGAGCACCGCGTCGGTGTAGGTTCCGCCGGTGTCGAGGCCGAGAAATAGAGGCACGGGATGGGCAACTGTCCGTTGGAAGGATAGCCAAGACTTAGCACGCCCGCCGATAAAGGAGGAGGGTTCCCGATCTCGGTGGTTGACAGGAGCGCGCTCCCTGATTCAAGGTGCCCCGGACGAGATGCGAGTCGCGGGGAGCGCATCCGTCAGTGGGAACGAAAAATCTACCAACTGGAACACCAGTGGGGGACGCAAAATGATGAAGTCCGTTCGCGCCAGCATGGCGCCCTGCAACCGTCGTTACTTTCTCGGTCTCGGCCTCGTCGTGGCCGGCGCCGCCCTCTCGCCCGCTGCCGAAGCCGCGGCCATGCCGCGGCGCCTCGCCTTCTATCACACCCATACGGGCGAGACTTTGTCGGCGACATATTGGGACAAGGGCCGCTATGTCCCGGGCGCGTTGGCCCATATCGACTATATCTTGCGGGATTTCGTGAACAACGAGCGGCGGCTGATCGACCGGCGGCTGCTCGATCTGTTGGCGGATCTGCATCGGCGCACCGGCAGCAACGCGCCCTTCGAGATCATCTCGGCCTATCGCTCGCCCTCGACCAACGCCATGCTGCGCGCCCACAGCGACGGCGTGGCGCAGAACAGCTATCACATCAAGGCCAAGGCGATCGATATCCGCCTCCGCGACGTGCCGCTGCGCAGACTGCACGCGACCGCCAAGGCCATGAAGCGCGGCGGCGTCGGCATGTATCCTGCCTCGGATTTCGTCCATGTGGACACCGGGCCGGTCAGGTACTGGTAAGCGCCTATTCCCCGACGAGGATGATGTGAAGCCGCCGGGGCCCATGGGCGCCCAGCTGCAGCTTCTGGCCGATATCGGCGCTGCGCGAGGGGCCGGTGATGAAATTGACCGTGCGGGGCAATTGTCCCGCGGGCAGCCGGCTCCGTAGGAGGCGCCAGGCCTCCTCCAACCCTCCGACGACACCCTCTGCCGACAGCAGCACGATCTCCGTCTCCGGCAGGAAGTTGAGGGTGCTGGGCCCCATCGGTCCCGAGGCCAGCATCAGCGTTCCCGTCTCGGCGATGCCCGCGACCGCATGACCCAGGGAGACGGGATCGTCGCCGGCGCTGGCGCCGGTGGAGATCTCGATCAGCGGCCGGCTCTCCCAAGGCAGGCCCGTCAGCGCCGGATCGGGCGCGAGCTTGAGGCGCGCCGGCAGATTCTCCCGGGCCAGGAAATCGGCCACGGCCGCCGGCACCGCCGCGGCATCGGGGACCCGGGCTGTGCTGGCCGAGGCGCGCTTGGCCATGGCAAGAAAGAGCTCGATGCGCTCCGCCGGCGGCAATTGGCCGCGCGCCGGGATCGGACCCGTCGGCGGCTCCCGGAGCCGCGTCTCCAGCTGTCCCGTATCGGGCGGCGCCGCGCGGTGGAGGGCGCGGCGGATATTGCCCAGGATCTGGTCCCGGCTCATCGCCTGCGCTGGGCCCAGAGCTGGTGGAAGCTCGCCCCCTCCGGTGCCGGCATGTCGCGATAGGCCGTCCAGCCCCCCGCCAGGGGCAGGGAGCGGAAGGCCCCCCGCCGACGCCCGAGGCGCCCGAGCAGCCGCGCGACCATGCCCGAGCCGAGGCGATAGAGCCGTGGATGGCGGGCGAGGAAGCCCCAGAGCGCCATGCCCGTGCGATAGCGGGACGGCGTCAGGTGGCGCTCGAACTCACGCTCGCGCCAATGGCGAAGCATCTTGGGCAATGGAATGCGCATGGGGCAGACGCTTTCGCAGCGTCCGCAGAAGGTGGAGGCGTTGGGCAGCGGCGTCGCCTTCTCGATCCCGATGAGCCCCGGCGTCAGCACGGCGCCCATGGGGCCGGAATAGACCCAGCCATAGGCATGGCCGCCGACCTTCTGATAGACCGGGCAATGATCGAGGCAGGCGCCGCAGCGGATGCAGCGCAGCATGTCGGCGAACTCCGTCCCCAGCATCGCGGTCCGGCCGTTGTCCAGCAGCACGACGTGGAACTCCTCGGGCCCGTCGAGATCGCCCGGCCGGCGCGGCCCCGTGGAGAAGGTCGTGTAGACCGACATCTCCTGCCCCGTGGCGGAGCGCGCCAGGACCCGGAGGATTGTCGAGGCGTCGTTCAAGGTCGGCACGATCTTCTCGATGCTGGCGATGACGATATGCACCCGGGGCAGGATCTGAGTCAGATCGCCATTGCCCTCATTGGTGACGATGACGGTGCTGCCCGTCTCGGCGATGAGGAAATTGGCGCCGGTGATGCCGACATCCGCTGCAAGAAAACTCTTGCGCAGCTTGATGCGGGCCTCGCTCAGCATATCGCCGGGATCGACCAGCGGGCGGTTGGGGTCCAGATCCCGATGGGCCTCGCGGAAGGTCTCGCCCACCTGCGCCACCGTCAGATGGATCGCCGGCGCGATCAGATGGCTCGGCGTCTCATGGCGGAGCTGGATGATGTATTCGCCGAGATCGGTCTCCACCGGGGTGATGCCATTGGCCTCGAGATGCTCGTTGATGGCGATCTCCTCGCCGATCATGGTCTTGCCCTTGGTGACCGTGCGGGCGCCGACGCGCCGGCAGATGGCGAGCACCGCCGCCCGGGCCGCATCGGCATCGGCGCACCAATGCACCTTGCCGCCGCCCGCCTCGACATTGTCGGCGAAGCGCTCGAGATAGAAATCGAGATTGGCCAGCGCGTGATCCTTCACCGCCTTGGCGGCATCGCGCAGGGCCTCGAACTCCGGCAGGCGCTCCACCGCCGCGGCGCGCCAGGCGACGAAGGTATCGTCCATCCCGGCCAGCGCCGTCTGCAGATTGGCATCGGCCAAAGCGAGCTTCGCCTCGTCCTTGAACGCCAGCGGCGTCGATCCCGGCATCAGGTCGATCCCTCGCCGATGGCCGGGCCATCGGCCATGCCGGCCAGCACCTCGGCGACATGGCGCGCCTTCACCTTGGCCCCGCGCCGGCCGAGCTTGCCCGCCATGTTCAGCAGGCAGCCGAGATCGCCGGCGAGCAGCGTGCCGGCGCCGGTCTTCTCGATGTCCTCGGCCTTCTCGGAAACGAGCCGGTCCGAGATCTCGGGATATTTGATGCAGAAGGTGCCGCCGAAGCCGCAGCAGATTTCGGCTCCCGGCAGTTCTTTGAGCTCGAGGCCCTCGACGCTGCGGAGCAGCCGGCGCGGCTGGGCCTTGACCCCCAGCTCGCGCAACCCCGAGCAGGAATCGTGATAGGTGACCTTGCCCTCGAAACGAGCCTCCACCCGGTCGCGTCCCAGAATATCCACCAGGAAGGCGATGAGCTCATGGCTCTTGGCCGCCAGGGCCGCGGCGCGGGTGGCATAGCGCGGATCATCGGCCAGGAGCTCGGGAAAATGGGCGCGCAGCATCCCGGCGCAGGAGCCGCTGGGCGCCACCACATGGTCGAAGCCTTCGAACAGGTCGATCACCTGGCGGGCAATGGCCTGGGCCGTCTTGCGATCGCCGGAATTATAGGCGGGCTGGCCGCAGCAGGTCTGCAGCGCCGGCGCCTCCACCAGGCAGCCGGCCTCCTCCAGAAGCTTGGCGGCGGCCAGACCCACGCTGGGACGGAAGAGATCGACGAGACAGGTGACGAAGAGTCCGACGCGGATGGGCAAGCCAGCTACCCCTATGCAAGGGTTGCAGGATGGCGAGGGGGCGGCGCGAATG
>DATHQQ010000175.1:0-2143 GCA_035482595.1 Verrucomicrobiia bacterium | reverse complement strand
CTGCGCCGGCGCCTGCTGCTGGCGGGGGCCGCTATCTCGCTGGCCGTGGCCATCTGGGCCATGCATTTCGTCGGCATGCTGGCGGCGCGCCTGCCCTTCCCCGTCGATTTCCTGGTTTTCCCGACCCTGCTCTCCTTCCTGGTCTGCGTCATCGTGGTGGGGATCGCGGTCTTCGCCATCAGCGCCGGGGCGCCGAGCGCGCCGGCGTCGGCGCTCCGCCTTGCCGCGGCCGCCATCTTCATGGGCACCGGCATCGCCGCGATGCACTACATTGGCATGACGGCGCTCCACGCCAGCGCCCATCTTGAGCATGCGCTGCCCGAGGTGATCGCCAGCATCGCCGGCGGCATCGCCGCCTCGGGCCTGGCGCTCTGGCTCGCCGGCGGGCGCAGCGGCCGGCCGCCGCTGATCCTCTCGGCTTGCGTGCTGGGCGTGGCCATCGCCGGCATGCATTACACCGCCATGGCAGGGCTCGCGGTCTTCCCGCATCCGGCCGCCGCCGCGGGTGACGCGGCGGGCGAGGCCGCCATCTCCACCGACCTGCTGGCGAGCGTGGTGGCCATCGTCGCCTTCCTGGTCTCGGGCAGCTTCCTGCTGGCCCTGGTGCCCGACCGGTCGGGCAAATTCGCGGCGATCCCGATCGGGACAACGAGCCTGGGCGCCGCCGCCGCGCCGATCGCGCCGCCGCCGGCCCTGGCGAGGCAGACCCCCGCCCCGGCGAGCAACCCCGACACCCCGGCCGATCTCGGCCAGGGCAGCTTCGGCCCCCTGGGCGGCGCCGGCGGCCCGCCGCGCCGCCCGGCCCGCCATCTTCCCGTCGAGCAGGGCGGCGCCACTCATTTCCTCCCGGTGGAGGAGATCGTCGCCATCCACGCCAACGCCCACTACACCACCGTCTATGACGGCAGCCACGAGCTCTTCTGCCCGCTCTCCATCGGCGAGGTCGAGCAGCGCCTGGACGCCGGCCGTTTCCTGCGCGTCCATCGCAGCCATATCGTCAATCTGCAGCGCATCACCGGGCTGAAGCGCGCCGGCGACAATGGCGTGATCGAGCTCGCCGGCCAGCGCGGCTATACGGTCCCGGTCAGTCGCAACCGCTTCAACTGGCTGAAAGCCCAGCTGGGGTTGAAGGCGGGGCATGGGGCGCCGCGGCAGGCGTCGGGGGCGTGACGTCGGGGCGGCGACGTCGATTCAATGCCCTGTCACCGCAATTCGGCCGCCCTATTTCTTGGTCAGCGGACCTTCGAACTTGCAGTACCCGTCGAGCATGATCTTGGCTGCGCCTTCCTTGACCGAGCCGACGACGTCCATCATGTGGCCGCCGCCGACCTTGGCCGTGGTCTTGATGCCGCCGTTCTCGTCGAGCGTGGTCTCGAAGGTCCGCCCCGGCCGCCCCTCCTGCTGGAAGGTGCCCTTCACGTTCTTGCCGTCGACGGTGACGTCGATGGTCATCTTGTAGGACGGGCACTTCGAACTGCCGGGGACATTCGTCCCAAAGCCAGTCCAGGTATAGACGATCGGCTGCGCCTGGGCGGCACCGGCGATCAGAAGAACCGCGAAGGCTCCTGCGGCAGCGAGCTTTTGCATCGAAACGACTCCCGGTCAGAAGAAATCCGTGATGGCATCGAGGACTGCCGCTGGCCCTATCCTGGCCTACGGCCTGTCCCGCCCTGGTGATTTTAACCAACTTCGATCGCGGAATCGCCTTCTTAAAGCGCTCGCCGTTCGGAGGTCACATACTGGCAGGTTCCGGGCGAGGGCGCTTCCGTTCCACGAAGTCAAGTGACAAGCTCTTCACTTCGCGGCCCGCAGGGAGCTTAAATCTGGCGCTCTCGACGGCCGGTTCCCGGAGTCATTCGACCATGGCTAACCCGCAGAGCTTCGACATTCTCATTCGCGGCGGTGCTGTCATCGACGGCAGCGGAGCGCCGCGCTTCGAAGCCGACGTCGGCGTGAATGGCGACCGGATCGTGGCCATCGGCCCTTTGCCGGAGGCGAGTGCGAAGCGCGTGGTCCCAGCGGCGGGCAAGGTCGTGGCGCCAGGCTTCATCGACGCGCATACCCATGACGACAGGGCATTGCTCTCCCATCCTGCAATGCCCTTCAAAGTAACCCAAGGGGTGACCACCCTGATCGCCGGGAA
>DATHQQ010000174.1:0-3954 GCA_035482595.1 Verrucomicrobiia bacterium | reverse complement strand
CGGCCGCGCCTCGCTCATCCAGACCGTCGATCACCGCCGCCCACGACGGCGAGGCGATGCCGCGCTGGCCGAAATCGAGGGCCGGATCCTGGCCCGGCTGATGCAGCTGAGCCAGGGCTAGAGCGCTGTCGTCAGAGGGCTTGCCGCTCGCGCCTGGATCCCGGCTTCGCCGGGATGACGGACGTGCGCTAGACGCGCCCCACTTGCTCGAACAGCCATTGCCGGAAGGCCGTCACCTTCGGCGATTGGCTGGCGCTCTCCGGCGAGACCAGGTAGTAGGCGAAGGCCAGCGGCACGCTCATCTCGAAGAGACGCACGACCTTGCCGGCGGCGAGGTCGGCCGCGGCGATGGTCGCCTTGGCCAGCGCCACGCCGCGTCCCAGCACCGCCGCCTCGAGCACCAAGCTCGACTGGCTGAAATGGGTCCCGCGGATCCCATCCACGCCTTGGACGCCGGCGGCGCGCAGCCACATCGGCCAGGTGGGGCAGCTGGGATCGTTGTCGGGGCTGTCGTCATGGAGCAGCGCATGCTCGACCAGATCCTGCGGCCGGGCGAGCGGCTTGTCGCCGTCGCGCAAGGCGGGACTGCAAACGGGAATGACCTCCTCGCCGATCAGCCGCTCCACCCGCAGGCCGGGGTATTGGCCGGAGCCATAGCGGATCGCCACATCGACATTGCCCTCGTTGAGATCCACCAGCGGCATGGAGGCGTCGACATGGACGTCGATGTCGGGATGGCGCGCCTCGAAATCGCTGAGGCGCGGCAGCAGCCATTTGGCGGCGAAGGAGGGCGCCACGCTGACGGTCAGACGCCCCACCTTGGTCTGCGGCTTGGCCTGGCCGACCGCAGTGGCGAGCTGGGCGAAGCCCTCGCGGATGCCCGGCAGGCAGGCCTCGCCCGCCGGCGTCAGCACGAGCACGCGGTTTTCGCGCCGGAACAGGCGCACCCCCATGAAATCCTCGAGCTGGCGAACCTGCTGGCCCACGGCGGCCGGGGTGACCAGCAGCTCGGCGGCGGCCTTGGTGAAGCTGCTGCAGCGCGCCGCAACCTCGAAGCTGCGCAGCGCGTTCAAGGGCGGAAGCTTGCGCAGCGGCAGCGGCGGCTCGGCGCGGAAGCCCGGAGCATGATGCTGGGAAGCGCGATGGTCGGGTTTCTCGACGGCGCGCAAAGGACGAATGATCATCGACTCGGTCTCCTGCAACAGGGTTTCCGAGGCGTCTCCCCCGCTGCTGGCGAGGCATGCCGGCGATCGTCGTGCCGGCATGAAAAATCCCCGCGCAGCGAAAGCCGGCGGGGACCGCCTCTCTTTAGCTGCATTTCTTAAGCGCCCGCAAGCTGAGCTCAAATCGGCGCTATGAAACGAGGTTATCCAGAACGGGCTCTCCGGTCAAGCGACCCGGCTCAATGCATGAGATAGCCGATCGCCCCGCCGATGGTGAGGAGCAGGGCGCCGACGACGGCCAGCGCGGCAGCGATGCGAGTCATGAATCATCCTGTAGTGATTGCGACAGCGGCGCGGGATAAAGGCGAGGGCAGACGGGCTGATGCCCGGTCATGAGCGACCCGCGGAAAGGGAGTCTCCCCCGGCGCCCTCGATGCTCACAAGAAAGATAAACTTTCTCGTCTGCTAAAGTTTCTCTTTCAGCAGACGATGGCCGCCCCGGGCTTGTGAAGCCCCGCGGCGATATGCTTCCGTGCCTGGAGGAAGCGGCAGGCATGGGGGACGCGTGGCCGAGACCCAGCGATTGGAGCCCGTCGATGTGGCCGTGGTGGGGGCGGGCTTCGCCGCGGCCGCTTTTGCCGTGCGGCTCGCCGAGCGGGCGCCGCGTCTTCGCATCCTCTGCCTCGAGCGCGGCGGCTGGGTCGATGCCGCGGCCATGCCGGCGGCCACGCGGCGGTGGCAGCGCGCCGCGCTGGGTGCCTGGGCCGCCTCGCCCAATCTGCGCCTGCAGGCCGGCGGCAATCCCTTTTCCGCCGACTATCCGATCGACGATTCGGCTTCGGCGCTGAAGCCCTTGATGTGGAACGGCGTCGGCGGCTCGACCGTCAATTGGGCGGCGCATTTTCCCCGCCTGCATCCCTCCGATTTCCGCACCCGCAGCCTCGACGGCGTCGGGGACGACTGGCCCTTCGGCTATGAGGCCCTCGAGCCCTATTACGACCTGAACGACCAGGCCATGGGGGTGAGCGGGCTGGCGGGCGATCCGGCCTACCCGCCCAAGCCTGCCCGCGGCCAGCCGCCGCTTGCCCTTGGCCGTCTCGGCCTGGCGGCCGCCCGGGGCTTCGACCGGCTGGGCTGGCATTGGTGGCCGGTCGATGCGGCGATCAATTCGCGCGCCCATGGCGGCCGGCCGGGCTGCAATCATTGCGGCCCCTGCCAGATCGGCTGCATCAGCCGGGCGAAGGCCTCCGTCGACGTGACCTATTGGCCCCGGGCGATCGCGGCGGGCGTCGAGCTCAGGGAGCGCTGCATCGTGCAGCAGATCGTCATCGAGGCGGGGCGCGCCACCGCCCTGATCTACCGCGGGCCCGACGGGCGCGACTATCGCCAGCCCGCGGGACGCATCGTCGTCGCCGGCAATGGCATCGGCACGGCGCGTTTGCTGCTTGCCTCCGGCGTGGATAGCCCGGCGCTGGGCCGCAATCTCATGTACCACCCCACCGCCTATGTCCGCGGCATGTTCGCGGATCCGATGGATGGGCCGGCCGGCCCCGTGGGCTGCGCGATCTATTCCCATGAATTCTATGAGACCGACGCCAGCCGCGGCTTCAAGCGCGGCATCCACCTCCAGGTCACGCGCGAGAACGCGCTGCTGCTCCAGGCGATGCGGCTGGAGCGGCCCTGGGGCGATGACATGCATCGGGCGCTGCGCGAGGAATTCCACCACTCGATCCCGGTGCTGATCATGGTGGAGGATCTGCCGGAACCCGATAACCGCGTGCTTCTCGCCGGCGGAGCAGAGGCCGACGGGCTTCCCGGCGTCAAGGTCGAATACCGCATCTCCGAGGCCTCGCGGCGCATGCTGGATTTCGGTCTCGACCGCGCCGAGGAGATGCTGCGCGCCGCCGGCGCCCATCGCGTGGTACGGGTGCCGATGGCACCCTTCACCGGCTGGCATCTTCTCGGCACGGCGCGGATGGGCGCCGATCCATCCAGCAGCGTGACGGATTCGCGTGGCCGCTGTCATGCGGTCGCCGATTTGATGGTCGTCGACGGCAGCCTGTTTCCCACAGTGGGCGCAGTCAATCCGGGCTCCACCATCGGCGCCCTGGCCTTGAAGCTCGCCGACGATCTGGCGAAGGAAATCGGGTCATGACGGTCACATTTCGAGATGTTGTCCTCGATATCCTGCTGCCTGCAGAGGCCGCGCCGCCCAATGGCCGGACGGCGCTTCCCAGCGGCAACGCGGTGGGGATCGATCTCGCCAGCCAAAGCGAGACGGCAAAGCCGGTGCTGGAGCTGATAGCCGCGGCGACCGGCGGGGAGGAAGCCTTCATGGCGGCCTCGCCAGAGGCTCGGCGCGCCGCCGTGACCGCGGTCGAAGCCCGTTCTCCCGACACCTTTCGCCGCCTCATCGCCCTCATCCTCGCCGACTACTGCGAGACCGCCGATGTGCTGGCCGCCCTGGGCGGAGCGACCGAACCACCCCAGCCCAAGGGCCAGGCTCTGGCGGAGATGGACGGGGCGGCAGCGCGTGCGCTGGAGAAGGTCCGCCGCCGCACCAGGCTCTGGCGCGGCTAGAGCGAACTTACGCCTCCGCCGGAAAGAACAGCAGGCTCCGGGTCTCGATGCTCTCGCGCGCGATAGGCAGGCGCGGGCCCGTGGGATCGTCGAAGGCCGTATGGGCGGCGAAGCGGGCGCGGCCGTCCGTCGCCGAATCGTAGCATTTCAGGAACAGCACCTCCTCGCGCCGCATCTGGGGAAAATAGAACCAGCGATGGGCGGGGTTGAA
>DATHQQ010000173.1:0-3182 GCA_035482595.1 Verrucomicrobiia bacterium | reverse complement strand
GGCCAGAGCGGAGATGATGCCGCTGGTGACCGTCTGGCCCACGCCGAACGGATTGCCGATGGCAAGCACGAAATCGCCGACTTCGAGCTGATCGGAATCCGCCAGCGCCAGGGTCGGCAGGACGGTCTTGCCCGGATCGATCTTCAGCACGGCCAGATCGATCCGCTCGTCGGCCAGCAGGACATGGGCCGGATATTCGCGCCGGTCGCTCAGCACCACGGTGATCTGATCACTGTTCTTGATCACATGGTTGTTGGTGACGATCAGCCCGTCGGCGCGCAGGATCACGCCCGAGCCCAGTGAGCTCTGCACCCGCTGCTGCGGCACGCCGCCGCCGAAATCATTGCCGAAGAACTGCTGGAAGAAGGGATCGTTGAACAGGGGCGAGAGATTACGGGCCTGGACCACACGCCGGGAGAAGACGTTGACGACGGCCGGCGCGGCCCGCTTCACCACCGAGGAGAAGCTGTAGGTGAGATCCGCCCGCGAGCTGGGAACGGCCTGGGCGAAGACGCCCCCGCTCACAAGCGAGAACGCCGCTGCCAGAAGGATGATTGCGAGAGCAGGCCGCCGGATCATCGCGAGCCGTTCAGGCTTCAGGACGCCGGAGCTCCAGCTTCCTCATCGGCACCGGCCGTCTGCACCGGGCCGGAATCCTTGCCCTTGGCTTCCGGATCGCGATCGACGAACTCGATGATCGCCATGGGTGCGGCATCGCCGTAGCGGAAGCCCGCCTTCAGCACCCGGGTATAGCCGCCCTGGCGGCCCTTGTAGCGCTCGGCGAGCGGGCCCATGACCTTCTCCGCCAGTCCGGCATCCTGAAGGACGGAGATGAGCTGCCGTCGGGCATGCAGGCCGCCGCGCTTGCCCAGCGTCACCAGACGCTCGACCACGGGACGCAGATCCTTGGCCTTGGGCAGCGTCGTCTTGATCTGCTCATGCTTGATCAGTGCCGCCGCCAAACTGGCAAACAAGGCTTTGCGGTGACTGCTGGTGCGGTTCAGTTTCCGACCGCTCATGCCGTGGCGCATCGTCCGTCTCCTTCACTGTTCCGGCGCCGGTATTCCCGGTCGGCCGATTGCTGGACCCGACACCCGCGGATCCCTTCGGCCGAGCGGCCGGAGGGATCGTGTAGGTCGGGATGGGCCACCCTGGCCCGATCGACAGTCTTTCGACTAGTACGGCTCGTCGAGACGCTTGGCCAGCTCCTCGATGTTCTCCGGCGGCCAGCCCTGGATCTCCATGCCCAGATGGAGCCCCATCTGCGCCAGGACTTCCTTGATCTCGTTCAGGGATTTGCGGCCGAAGTTCGGGGTCCGCAGCATCTCCGCCTCGGTCTTCTGCACCAGATCGCCGATGTAGACGATATTGTCGTTCTTCAGGCAGTTGGCCGAGCGGACCGAGAGCTCGAGCTCGTCCACCTTGCGCAGCAGGTTTTTGTTGAACGGCGGCTCGGCGGCCTTGGACTCTTCCTGGGCCAGCGAGGGCTCTTCGAAATTGATGAAGAGCTGCAGCTGGTCCTGGAGGATGCGCGCGGCCAGCGCCACCGAATCCTCCGGCGTCACGGCGCCGTTGGTCTCGAGCTGCATGGTCAGACGGTCATAGTCCGTCTTCTGGCCGACACGGCTATTGTCGACCTTGTAGGAGACCTTGCGCACCGGGCTGAACAGGGCATCGACCGGGATGAGCCCGATGGGCGCATCCTCGGCCCGGCTCTGGGTCGCGGCGACATAGCCCTTGCCGGTCTCGACCGTGAACTCCATGGTGAGGGTAGCGCCCTGGTCGAGGGTGCAGAGCACGAGATCCTTGTTCATGATCTCGATGTCGTGGCCGGTCTCGATGAGCTCGGCGGTCACCTCGCCCGGGCCCTTGGCCTTGAGGCGCATCCGCTTCGGCCCATCGCCATGCATGCGAAGCGCCAGCTGCTTGATATTGAGGATGATATCGGTCACATCCTCCAGCACGCCGGGGATCGAGGAAAACTCATGCAGCACGCCCTCGATCTGCACCGAGGTCACCGCAGCACCCTGCAGCGAGGACAGCAGTACGCGGCGAAGGGCATTGCCCAGGGTCAGTCCGAAACCGCGCTCCAGCGGCTCGGCGACGATATTCGCCTTCCGCTTGGGATCGCCGGCCGGATCGACGGCGAGCTTGTTCGGCTTGATCAACTCAGTCCAATTTTTCTGAATCACGGGTTCGACCTCTAAGGATCATGGCGGGGCGCAGGCCCCGCCTTCTACGACACTTGGAAACGGGGCACCGGCCCCGTTTCTGCTTCGTCTTGTTTCTGCCGGCAACGGCCCGATCTCAGGGCCGAAGGCGATCAGATGCGCCGGCGCTTGGGTGGCCGGCAGCCGTTATGGGGGATCGGGGTCACATCCTTGATTGAAGTAATGGTGAAGCCCGCCGCCTGCAATGCCCGGAGCGCGGATTCGCGGCCGGATCCCGGCCCCTTGACCTCAACCTCCAGCGTCTTCACCCCATGCTCCTGCGCCTTGCGGGCGGCGGAGTCCGCGGCGATCTGCGCCGCATAGGGCGTCGATTTGCGCGAGCCCTTGAAGCCCGAGCTGCCCGAGGAGGCCCAGGCGATCGAATTGCCCTGCGCGTCGGTGATGGTGATCATGGTGTTGTTGAAGCTGGCGTTCACATGCGCCACGCCGGAGGTGATGTTCTTGCGCTCGCGGCGACGCGGGCGCGCTGTCGTGGCCTTGACCATTGATTCCCGTCCTTAAACTGTCTTTTTCTTGCCGGCGATCGGCTTCGCCGGACCCTTGCGGGTACGGGCGTTGGTATGGGTGCGCTGACCGCGGACCGGCAGGCCCTTGCGGTGCCGGAGGCCCCGGTAGCAGCCGAGGTCCATCAGGCGCTTGATATTCATGGCGACTTCGCGGCGCAGATCGCCCTCGACCCGGAATTCGCGATCGATGAGCTCGCGGATCCGCAACACCTCGGCGTCGGTCAGCTGGCTGACCCGCCGCTCCGAGGGAATGGCGAGCTTCTCGCAAATCTCCCGGGCCCGGGTCCGCCCGATCCCGAAGATATAGGTCAGGCCGATGAGGACCCGCTTCTGCGTCGGTATGTTGACGCCGGCAATACGCGCCACGGCTAACTCCTTGTGAAACTTGTATAAGTGTCCGGGCTACTTGTAGACGCGCTAATCCGGCCCGGCCGCAGCGCGATTC
>DATHQQ010000172.1:0-2674 GCA_035482595.1 Verrucomicrobiia bacterium | reverse complement strand
ATGCGCCGGGAGAGCTGCTCCAGCAGCCGGCCGATGTCGCGCTTGTTGCGGGCATCCAGGCTGGAGAGCCGGTTGCGCATGACGATCCAGTCGATAGCCGCCCCGCCGCCGGCGAGCGCCCGGCGCTTGCGCTGCTCCCAGACCGCCTCGGCATAGACGCTGGGACCCAGGATCTTCTGCCCCTCGCGGTCGAGCCGGGCCAGCAGATCGAGATCGAGGAAGCTGTCGTTCAGCGGCGTCACCAGCGTGTCGGCATGGGAATGGCCGATGCGCGAGAGGCCGGTATCGCTGCCGGGCGTATCGATGACGATAAAATCGCAATCCTTGAATTCGCCCAGCGCCGCCGTGAAGCGGGCGCGGTCCTCGGCCGCCGCCATGACGGCGGAATCCAAGTGGCTGGCCTCGATGGGGATATGGCGGGAGAGTGGCAGCGGCAGGTCCCCCGCCGTCGCCTTGCGGTTCTCGATATAACGGGTGAGTGTCCCCTGGCGGGCGTCGAGATCGATGCTGCCCACGCTCATCCCGGCCCGCAACAGGGCCACGATCACATGCATCGCCGTGGTCGACTTGCCCGAGCCGCCCTTCTCGTTCCCGAGAACGATGATGTGCGGCTTGCGGCGGACGACGGCGCCGAAGTGGACGGTCACGCCTTCCGGATCCAGATGGCGGTGTCGTGGAAGACAGCACCCCCCTTCGGCGGGCCGGCATCGGCGCTGGTCAAGGCATTGACCCCGATCCCCTCCTCGAAGGCGCCGTTCGGCCAGATGCTCTCCACCACCACCACGCCCGGCTGCAGCCCGTCGAAGATACGCGCATGAATTACGATCGAGCCCCGCCTGTTGCCCAGCCGCAGACGGTCGCCCTCGGCGATGGCGAGCCGGGCGCTGTCGGTGGGATGGATCATCACCGTTGGCCGGCTCTCGCGGGCGCGCGAGCCCGGAGTCTCCGTGAAGGTGGAATTCAGGAACTGGCGCGCCGGGGCCGCCACCATGCGGAAGGGATGCGCCTCATCGGCGCTATCGATCAGCTCGGCGTGGTCGGGCAGGACCGGCATCTTGGCATGGTCGACGCCCACCGCCTTCCAATCCGGCTTGAAACGGAACTTGCCGTCCACATGGCCGAAGCCCTTCAGGAAATGCCCCTCCTCGAAGGGCGGCGCGCAATCGAGCCAGCGCCCCTGGTCGAAGGCGGCGGTGGAGGGTTTGCCGGAGAGACGCAATGTTTCCTCGATGATCTCGCGCTCGGTCATCTGAAAACCGCGATGGTGCGCGCCCAACCGGCGCGCCAGCTCGCAGATCACGTAATGATTGGGGCGGGCCTCGGCATAGGGCTCCACCACCGGACGGGCGAGCTGAAGATGGGTATGGCCACCGGCGGTGTAGATATCGTCATGCTCCAGGAAGGTCGTGGCCGGCAGGACGATATCCGCCATCTTGGCGGTGTCGGTCATGAACTGTTCATGGACGCAGGTGAAGAGATCCTCGCGGGCGAAGCCCTGGCGTACCTTGTTCGACTCCGGGCAGACCACCATCGGATTGGTGTTCTGGATCAGCAGTGCCGTAACCGGCGGCCCTTCGCCCAGATCGCGGCGGTCGCCCGTCAGGACCGGCCCGATGCGCGACTGATCCAGCAGACGCGTCTTCGGATCGAGGACGTCGAGACCCTCGATCAAGGTCTTGTCGAGACGATAGAGCCCGCCATTGCTGTAGAGCGCCCCGCCGCCGCGCTCGCGCCAAGCCCCGGTGACGGCGGGCAGGCAGGAGACCGCATGGAGCTGGGCGGCACCGTTGCGCGAGCGGCTGAAGCCGTAGCCGACGCGGATGAAACTCTTCCTGGTGCGGCCGTAGAGCCGGGCGAAATCGACGATCGATGCTGCCGGCACGCCGGAGATCGCCTCGGCCCATTCCGGCGTCCGGCTCTGGAGGTGCGCCTCGAGCTCGGCCGGCACATCGGTATAGCGGGCCAGATAGTCACGGTCGGCGAAGCCTTCCTTGAACAACACATGCATGACGGCGGCGGCGAGCGCGCCATCGGTGCCGGGACGAGGCATCAGATGGATGTCCGCCACCTCGGCCGTGCCAGTGCGATAGGGATCGACGACCACCAGAGGGGCGCCCCGCTGCTTTCGGGCCCGGCTGATATGGGTCATCACATTGACCTGGGTCGCGACGGGATTGCCGCCCCAGACGACGATCAGATCGGACTCGGCGAGCTCCCGGGAATCGACGCCGTATTTGACCCCGACCCCGGCAAGCCAGCCGGCATCCGATAGCGCCACGCAGATGGTGGAGAGCATCCGGGAATAACCCATGGCATGGCGCAGCCGCTCGATCCCGTCGCGCTGCACCAGCCCCATGGTGCCGGCATAGAAATAAGGCCAGACCGTCTCGCGGCCATGGCGGGCCGCGGCGCGCTCAAAGGCCTCGGCCACCTCGTCCAGAGCCGCGTCCCAGGAGATCGGCTGGTAGGCGCCGATCCCCTCGCCCTTGGGCCCGACGCGGCGCAGGGGAGAAGCGAGGCGATCGGGGTGGTGTTGCCGCTCGGCATAGCGGGCGACCTTGGCGCAGACCACCCCGGCGGTATAGCTGTTCCCCGCGGCACCCCGGACCTTGCCGATGCGGGTCGGCGACAGGCGCTCGACCTCGAGCGCGCAGGTGCTCGGACAATCATGCGG
>DATHQQ010000171.1:0-14947 GCA_035482595.1 Verrucomicrobiia bacterium | reverse complement strand
GATTTCCGCCGCTACCTCCGGGAGTCCGCCGCGGCCTTCAAGCTCGGCGTGGTCTGCCTGCTGCGGATGAGCTTCGTCAAGCGGGGCTGACTATCCCGGCGGGTGACTGGCTAAGGCTGTCCACCTGTCGCCGGCGAACTTCCCTCTCTCTACCGTCATGGTCGGCGAAGGCCGACCATCCACGAGTTTGCCCCCGCCCGGTCCAATGTTCGGTCCCATTTCTCGATCGTCCGAGCGGTCGCTGCCACCGGACGTCATCCCTCAAAAGCGCAGCCTACGGCTTGCAAACTCGTGGATGGTCGGCCTGCGCCGACCATGACGGCATGGAGAGCGAGGCTTTCCCGCGGGACAAGCCCTGGCACGATATCACTGGCCTGGCAAATTCAGCGGCTTTCCCTTCATCTGGTCCAGGCCCTTGGCGCCGGTCAGTACCGCCTGGGTGAAATCGGCGTCGCTGACATCGGCGCCGGTGAGATCGGCGCCGGTCAGATCGGCACCGCTGAGATCCGCCAGGGCGAGCCGGGCGCCGGCGAGATTGGCCCCCATGAGCTTGGTGAATCGCATCGAGGCGTGAAAGAGATCGGCCCCGGTGAAATCGGCGCCGGCGAGATTGGCGCTCGACATGTCGACCCGCATCAGCCCCATGGATTGATTCTTCATATCGGCGCCCATCCGTGCATCGACGAATTTCGCACCCTGCATATTCGCCCAATTCAGCCGCGCCACGATGCGCGCTCCGGAGAGATCGGCCTCGGGCAGGATCGGTGCCTGGGCAGCACTGGTCTCCATGCCCATGGCGACCACTGGCCCCTGGATGCTGGCGTGGGTCAGATTGGCCCGGGTGAAATTGGTCCGCATGAGCCAGGCGAGATCGAGGGTGGCGCCCGAAAGATCGGCGCCGGTGAAATCGGCATCCATGAGATTGGCGCCGAAGAGATTGGCCCCCGCGAGCTTCGCGCCCGTGAAATTCAATTTCGTGAGATCGAGCTTCTCCAGCGACTTGCCGGCGAAGTCCGCCGGCTGATCCGCGGTGGCATGGGCCAAGGCATCGCTCACCTGCTCGCGCGTCATATCAGCGGCGAGGGCCGCGCCCCCGAAAGCAGTGGTGATGAAGAGCAGAAGGAAACAGCTGGAAAGCCCTATGCTGCGCATGTTTTCTCCTCCCAAGACCCGAGAGCATAGGACCCGACACCATCGGCGACAAGCGACTGCCTCAGCGGCCCGGCCGATCGCCCCGGTTGATGGCCTGCCAGAGATTGACGACCTGGCGGCTCTCCCTGACATCGTGCACGCGCAGCATCTGGACGCCCTGGTCGAGGGCATGCATGGCTGCCGCCAGCGAGCCGGGCAGCCGTTCCTTCGGCGTCAGCCGGCGCTGCTCGCCGCCGATCAGCGCCTTGCGCGAGACCCCGAGCAGCAACGGGCAGCCGAAGCCATGAAAGAGGGGAAGAGCACGCAGCAAGGCAAGGTTCTCGGCGCTGCGCTTGGCGAAGCCGATGCCGGGATCGATGATGAGGCGGCTGCGCTCGATGCCCGCGGCGACCGCCGCCTCGACCCGGGCCTCGATCTCGTCGAAGACGTCGAGCGCCACATCGTCGTAGCGCGGCGCCACATTCATTTCCGTCGGCTCACCCCGCTTGTGCATCAGCACGATCCGCGCCCGGCTCGCCGCGGCCACCGCGAGGCTCTGCGGATCGTCGCTGAGGGCGGATACATCGTTGATGATGTCGACGCCCAGGGCGAGGGCCGCGCGCATCACGGCGGCATGGCGCGTGTCGATGGAGAGCTGCAGCCCGGGATGCTCGCCGCGCCGGCGGGCAAGGCGCTCGAGGACGGGTTGGACGCGGCCGATCTCGGTCGCCGCATCGACAGCGGTCGCCCCCGGCCGGGTCGATTCCCCGCCGATATCCAGGATCGAGGCTCCGGCGCGGGCTTGATCCAGCGCGAGGGCCACGGCGGCCTCCGGGTCGAGATGCTCGCCGCCGTCGGAAAAGCTGTCGGGCGTCACATTGACGATGCCCATGAGGATGGGGGCCCCGTTTCCGCCGGGACGGGGCCGGCTCAGCAGATCGAGGCGCGACGCCAGGCGCTCGCTCAGTTCGGCGCCGGCCTCCTGTCGCCACGCCTCGGCCTCCGCCAAGGTCGCGATGACGCGGCGCGTTTCGGTGGGGGTTTTGAGGATAATCTCGCAGGTTGGAAACGCCAGGGGACCGCCGGCCAGCGCCCGGGCCTTGCCCGCAGCGACCATTCTCGTTGCGGTCTCGCCCTGCAGCAGGCCCAGCGGTCTGACATAGAGGGATATGCTGGGCGGCGGCTCAGTCTCCGGCCGCAAGGATCTCGCCCTTGCCGCCGGAAGCGGCATCGCCGACGAAGCGGCGGAGTGCTGCGAAATGCGGCGCGGCGGCGGCAAATTTCGCTGAATGGGGCGCCAGATACTTGGCGAGCAGCCGCAGGAATCCCAGCTCCTGCAGGCCCGCATCGGCGAAAGTGGGCAGCATCTGTCCGGCGCCGTGGCGCAGCAGCAATGTGCCGCGCTTCATGGCGAAACCGGGATAGCGGCCGACCGCCGCCCCCAAGACGATGGTCGTCCCTGCCACCATGCGCGCGCCGAGGAAATCGCCGGCATTGCCCTCGATCAGGATGACGCCGCGGCGCTGGCGGTCCGCCGCCCGCCGGCCCGCATCGCCCCGCAGCAGGATGAGCCCGCCGGTCATGCCGCGGCGCTCGCCGGGCAGGCCGCCGCCCAGCCAATCTCCGGCATTGCCGCCGATCTCGAGAATCCCGCCTTGCATCGCCGCCCCGGCGAAGGGTCCGGCCGGGCCACGGATCGTGAGCCGCCCGCCGCTCATGGCCAGCCCCGCATAGGCGCCGGCATCGCCTTCGAGGACGAGTTCGCCGCCCGTCATGCCGCTGCCGAGGAAATCGAGCCGGGCGCCCCGATTGCGGATGAGCAGCGCCTCGCTTTCGGCAGGCGCCACCTCGAAGACCTCGTCGACGCGCAGCCGCCGATTGCCGCAGGCGAGTGGAATGGCGGCGATCGCCGCGGGCGTCATGCCGGCCAGATGCTCGGGCACCAGTGGTGATAGATCGAGGCGCTGGCGCGGCGGCCGGGTGACGGTGAGGCAGAACCCGCTCATGCCATCAGCTCGCGCAGATGGAATTTGAACTGGCCGAGCTTGCCGCCGTAGTTCCCGGCGGTGATCTGCAGCACGTCGCCGGCTGTTTCGGCGCTGCAGGCGGCGGCGATGCCGGCGCGCATGGCGGCAGCGATGTCGTCGGCAGTGAGCCCGTCGATGACGAATTCGAGAACCGATCCGGCCTCGGCCGGCAGCTTAGTCGCGGTCTCGGCCCTCAGCGTCGGGCAATAGGCGTCATTGGTGGAGGCGGGCAGGCCCTTGTATTTCGAGCCGATCTTGGAGCCGGAGCGCGCCACCCCACCGGGGAAGGGCATGATGATATTGGGGATCCTGGTCATGGCCGCGATCGCCCGCTCGGCGGCGTCACGCACCGTCTTTGTGTTGCGCCCGATGATCAGGAAATTGCCGCCGCCGACGCCGCGGGTCATGCCGACCTGATCCTCGCAGAGAAACTCGCCATCCATCACCGGAATGCGCCAGTAGCGCCGCTCGCCGATCTTCTTGGCGATCTGGAAGCCGTCGCCGAAATAGCGCAGCTGGCCGCCGAGCTTCAGCTGCTCCTCAGCCTCGAGGCCGGAGAAGCAGGCCGAGCCCGTGGTGGTCAGCACGCACTGGCCGACGCGCAACTGAAGCTGTTTCTGCAGCTCCTTGGAATTGATGGCGAAGATCAGGACCGTGATGCCGGGCCGCCCGTCGGGCGTCTCGCTTGCCGAGAGACGCTTCTCGATCCCGGCCTCGCAGCCGCAGGCGATGACGGAGGTGGCGAAGCCGGTCAAGCTCCGCGCCGCGGTCTCCGCCCATTCGGGGGTATCGGCGGTGATGATCAGGCGGGTCGCCCGCATGCCGAAGGCCTCGGCGAAGGTATCCTCGATGGCGACCCCGTTGACGATCATGCCAGCGCAGGCCCGGTGGCGGGATGGACGGCGAGCCGGCCGCGGCCCAGCGCCTCGATCTCGCTGTTGGAGATGCGGAAATTGCCCATGCGCACCGTCATGAATCGCTCGAAATGATCGGCAAGCCGCGTCTCGATCGCGGGATCGTATTCCGGCGCGCCGACATGGGTGGCGCCCCAAACGACCTCCGTCACCTTGCCCGCGCGCACCACCACCCGCCCGTCCTTGAAGACATAGTCGGGCGTGGCGAACATGGCGGCCTTGTCGGCCTGTTCGGTATAGACCGTGATATCGGCGGCCGCACCCGGGCCCAGATGGCCGCGGTCGGCGAGACCCAGGATACGCCCCGGCCCGGCTCGGGTGATGATGGCGATCTCTTCCAGGCTGTACTCGCGCGTGAGGCCGGGCAGCGTGCTCGCCGCCGCGGCGGCGGGATGGATCGTCTTCAGCATGTCGTCGCGAAAGCTCTTGTCCATCAGCAGGCGGATGAGGTGGGGGTAGACGGCGAAGGGCGCGCCATTGGGATGATCGGTCGTCAGGAAGATGCGCCAGGGATCGCGGACCAGCAGGAAGAGCTCGAGGCCGATCGCCCATTGCAGGGCGTTGACGAAATTCTTGTCGCGATAGCGGAAGGGCACCAGGCCGCAGCCGCCGTCGCATTCGATATCCATGCAGATCCACTTCTTCGGATGCGCCAGCACATGGTTTCGGTACTGCGCCATGGTATCGCCCGAGGCGGTGACGGTCTGGCCGAACATGATCTGGCCGACGTCCAGGCTGACATGGGGATTGGCATTGACTGCCTCGGCGATGCGGGCGGCACCGGAGGAGAAGTGCCGGTCGCCCTCGGTGCCGTAGCTATGGAATTGCACATGGGTCAGATGGAGCGGCGCGCCCTCCGCCGCCCCAATGGTCGCGAGCGTGGTCTCGATATTGCCGGGAACGCCCAGCTGGTTGCAGTGGATATGCAAGGGATGGGCAACCCCCAGCTCCTTCACCGCGCGCGACAGCGCGGCGACGATGCGCCGCGGCGTCACGCCGTAGTAGGGGGCCGGAATGTCGAGGCCGAGCTCGCGGCCGTTGAACTTGAAGGCGCTGATGCCGCCGGGGTTCACCACCTTGACCGCTACCGAATGCGTGGCGCGCATCATCCAGGCGACATAGTCGTTGATCACCGGCTGCTCGGCGTCCCCGGCCAGGAGGCGTAGCAGGAAATCGTCGTTGCCGAGCATGACGTAGCAGCCCTTGTCGATCATGGGCGTGTCGGCGAGCTCGGCATGGGTGTGGCGGGCGTTGCTCGGCACCATCGCCGGCTCGAAGGCGGCGGTATAGCCGAGCTCGGCATAGCGATAGCCGGTGAGGAAGGTGCTGGGCGCGGCATGGCCGCTGCCGCTGCGCCGCTCGCCGTCATGGGCGCATTCATGGCCGCGATGGTCCTCGGTCATCAAAGCGCGGGCGAGATTGACCTTGCCGCCGGCCACGTGGCTGTGGATGTCGATGCCGCCGGGCATGACGATCTTGCCGGCGAGGTCGAAACTCTGATCGATGCGGACATCGGCGCCGGGTGTGGCGCTGATACGGCCGTCGCGGATATAGAGATCCGCCACCTCGCCGCGCCGCTTATTGGCGGGATCGAAGATGCGCCCGCCGCTGAGCTTGACCAAGGTCATGCGCTCTCCATGGCTTGCGCGATGGCCTGCAGCGTCTCGCCGACACTTGCGAGGCTCGAGGTCCGAAGCGCGCTCAGCGGCAGCGCCACCACGCCATCGGCGCGGAAGATCTGGCCGGCATGGTCGATCCCGGGCCGCCCTACCGGCAGGAAGACCGCCGCCGCGCTGGCGGTCTCGCTCCCCGGGGGCGCCAGCAGGATGAGCGGCAGCTCCGGCGGCAAGACGGGCGGCGGGTCGCCGCCCAGGGCCGAAACCCAGACCAGTGCATCGGCCTCCCCGCTCTCGATCAGCCGCTCGGCGGAATAGAGGAAGGGATCGTGGCGTGGCGCACCGGTGCCGAAACCGGTACGCAGCGGGTAGCCGGTCTGCCAGAGGCATGCCTGATTGGCGCCTGTCAGATTCTCCGCCCCGCCGAGAGGGAGACAGGCGGCGCGCCGCGAAATATTGATGTCGCGGACCATCTCGACCAGGCTCAGCACGATGAGGTCCGCCGCATCGGGCGGCAGCAGCCCCGCCATCCAGGACACCACGGCATAGTTCGCCGCGCGAATGGCGGCCACCAGCTCGACCAGGGCCGAATCCTCGCCGGCGCCGGGAGACCGCCCTTTCAGGATTGCACGGAGACGGCCGACTGTCGGCGCAAGTGATTCCGGCGGGCAGGGAATGTGGGTATAGCGAAGCCCCTTGGGCAGCGCGGGCGGCGAAACCGACGGAGGGCCGAGGCGGATCAGCCGGCGCTCGATGCCGCCCTCGGCGAACAAGGTCGGGCGATCGGAGAAGCAGCGATCGAGGAAGCGGGGTGCGGCGGGGAAGGGATCGGGCCCGATGATCAACAGCAGATCGGCCCGGTTGCGGACCTCGCTGAAAGTCGTGGTCATGGTGCCGATATCGCGCAGCGCGGTCAGGTCGCTGAACAGGCCGCGCGATCCCCGGTGATCGACCACGCCGCCCAGGCGATCGGCCAGGGCGAGCGCGCCGCGCAACCCCTCGATATCCGTGGCAAGCCCGCCGAAGACGGGCAGGCGGCTCTGGCGCAAGATGCGCGCGGCCTGCGCGATGGCCTCGCCTCTGTCGCAAGTTGCGCCGGCGGCTTGTGCGGCGGTCTCGATGGGAAGGGGGCGCTCGAATTGCGGCCGGCTGATGGGGCAGGCGCCGCGGCGGATCGTCAGCCCCTGTTCGGCGACCTCGATCTCCAGGTCATCGCAAACCAGGCCGCAGAAGGGGCAGGCGACATCGCGTCGCAGCTCCGTGTTGGGCGCATCCTGGCCGGCCGCCATCGGCCGGGGTCAGGAATCGTATTTGATATAGGCGAAGCGCTGATCGCCGTTGGGCGTGCCTTCCAGCGGCCCACCCTCCTTGCCGGGTTGCCACCCGACAACCTCTTCGATCTTCCTCGCCAGCGTGAAATCCTTGTCGGTGATGCCCTTGGCGGCGTGGTTCTGAAGACGGACCTCTACCCAGGCGTAGGAGGCGCTGATGTCGGGATGATGCCAGGCGGCTTCCGCCAGATGACCCACGGTGTTCACGACCATCAAGGTGCCCTTCCAGCCATGGGTCTTGTATTTGCGCCGGATCCAACCCTTTTCAAGAACCCAGTGCGGCAGGTCGCGCTTCAGCCGCTCCTCCACCTCCTGATCGGAGTACACTCGTTCCTTGTCGGCCATGGGATTTCCTCGCCTCAGCGGTTCCGACGCATATCAAGCGATGCCGCTTGACAGAATTCAGGGGATGTCGGTTTATCGACAAATGATAGGCGCTCGCTCTGGGTCAGGCAACCAAGCTGAGCATCTGGGGCCTGCGAAGGCGACGGCGCGCGCCGAGCGGGTCAGCGTCAGCGTACCGGCCCGACTCCACTTCGGATTCGTCGACCTCAACGGCGGCCTCGGCCGGCGTTTCGGCAGCCTCGGCGTCGGCCTCGAGGCGCCGCTGACGCGCGTTACCTTGACGCGGGCGCCGCAGCTTCAGGTCAGCGGGCATGACGCCGATCGGGCACGGCGCTATCTCGCCACGGTCACCGAGCATTTCGGCCTCGACGACCGCCTCGCCCTCTCGGTGGAGAGCTCCATTCCCTCCCATGCCGGCCTCGGCTCAGGCACCCAGCTCGCGCTTTCCATCGGCATGGCGGCCGCCACGTTTTACGGTCTCGATATCGACGCCTGGGACATCGCCCGGCTGCTCGATCGCGGCGCGCGCTCCAGCGTCGGCATCGGGACTTTCGCCGCCGGCGGTGTCGTGCTGGACGGCGGTCGCGGTCCCGGCGAAGAGGCGCCGCCGATCCTCAGCCGCTTCGACTTTCCCGAGCCCTGGCGCATCCTGCTGATCTTCGATCAAGACGCGACGGGGCTGCATGGCGAGGCCGAGCGGGAGGCCTTTCGCCGCCTGCCGATCTTTCCGGAGGGCCAGGCGGCCCATCTCTGCCGCCTGGTGCTGATGACGGCCCTGCCGGCCCTGGCCGAGGGGGATATCGCCCGCTTCGGCGGCGCCATCACCGAGATGCAGCGCATCATGGGCGACTATTTCGCGCCAGCCCAAGGCGCGCGGTTCCTCAGCCCCCGCGTCACCGAGGCCCTGGCCTGGCTCGAAACCAATGACGCCAGCGGCGTCGGGCAAAGCTCCTGGGGGCCCACGGGCTTCGCTCTGCTGGGCTCGGCGGCCGAGGCGGAACGGCTGCTGGCGGGGTTGCAGACGCGCTGGCCCCCCGGCTCGGGCCTCGCCTTCGCCATCAGTCGCGGCCGCAACCGGGGCGGCGAGATCGAACGCCAGGACAGCGATCGCCCATCCACCGATCTCGCCTCTGCTGATTTCTCTTAGAGTCTGATCTCCGAGGAGATACCCCATGGACTATCGGCATATCCTGCATTTGCTGAGCCCGCTCGCCAATGTCAGCCCCTTCGACGTCAATATGGCCGTCGATGCCGGCTTCGATGTGGTCGTCCCCTATACCCGCGTCGAGCTGAAGGACGTCGTCCCCCTGATCCAGGATGCGATCTTCTCCCGCGGGCCCAAGGGCGTGAAAGCGACGGGCGCCTTCATCGGCGGCAAGAATGCCGAGCTCGCCCTCGACATGCTGGATTGCGCGCGCAAGGCCATGGTGCCCCCCTTCGAGATCTCGGTCTTCGCCGATCCGGCCGGCTCCTTCACCACCGCCGCCGCCATGGTGGCGAAGGTGGAGAAAGCGCTGGCGCAGAAACAGGGCGACCTCGCGGGCCGCAAGGTCGTGATTTTCGGCGGCACCGGCGTCGTCGGCTTCGCCGCGGCGGTGATCACCGCTCTCCAGAAGGCCACTCCCGTGCTCGTCGGCTATGACGGGGCGGAACGGGTCAAGCTGCTGGCGGAATCCGCCAGGAAGCGCTTCGGGGTGGAGATCGGCTATGCCGACGGCAGCAGCGAAGCGGCCAATGGCCGCGCGCTGGCCGATGCGGAGATCGTGCTCTCGGCACCCAAGGCCGGTATCCGCGTGGTGAGCAAGGCACAGCTCGCCAAGGCACCCAAACTGCTGGTGGCGGCCGACGTCAATGCCGTGCCGCCCTCGAGCATCGAGGGAGTCGAGGTGCAGGACGACGGCAAGCCCATCCCCGGCACCCAGGCGCTCGGCATCGGGGCGCTTGCCATCGGCAATGTGAAATACAAGGTCCAAGCCGGCCTGCTGAAGCGCATGACCGAAACGCCCAAGCCCATCTATCTCGACTTCCGCGACGCCTTCGATCTCGCGCGCCAGATTGTCGGCTGAGCCGTCTCCCGTCCTGATCGTCGCGCTCTCGGCGCGATCGCTGGCGCTCGCGGCGTCGCGGGCCGGCTACCCTGCCGCCGTCGTCGATCTCTTCGGGGATGTCGATACGCGCCGGCTGGCGGCGCGGAACGCTGTCGTGCCGGGCGATCTGGGGTTGGGATTCGAGGCCGAGGCCCTGATCGCGGCCACCGGGGAGCTGGCGCCCCCGGGTGGCTTGGAGGTTTGGGGTCTCGTCTACGGCTCCGGGCTGGAATCTCGGCCCGAGCTCCTGGAAATTCTCTCCCGAGGCCGTCGCCTCTGGGGCAATCGGCCGGAGGTGCTGCGGGCGATCAAGGATCCTGCCTATTTTTTCGGCATGCTCGATCGCCTGGGTCTGCCTCATCCCGAGATCCGCAGTAAGCCGCCGGCGGAGACAATGGGCTGGCTCGTCAAAGGCGTGGGCGGCGCCGGCGGTGGGCATATCAGCGTGCTGAGCCAGGCGAGCGCGACCGGCGCCGGGCAATATTTCCAGCGCCGCGTGGCGGGTCGGGCGGTCTCCTGCCTGTTTCTCGCCGATGGGCGTGAGGGCCAACTGTTGGGTTGGAGCGAGCAATGGCCTTCGCCCGATCCCGGCCATCCCTTCCGCTTCGGCGGCGCGGTGCAACCTGCGAACCTGCCGGCCAAGGTTGCGGCGCCCATTGCGGCCGCCTTGACGCCGCTGGTGGAGGAAACCGGCCTGGTCGGTCTCAACAGCATCGATCTCATGGTCGATGACGATGGCGAATTTCATCTTCTCGAAGTGAATCCGCGCCCGGGCGCCAGTCTCGACATCTTCGATGGTGAGGGGAGTCAGGCCCTTTTCGGGCGCCATGTCGCTGCCTGCGAAGGCCGGCTTTCACCCGGCTGGCACAGACCTTTCCAGGCGAGCGCCATGTCCGTCGTTTATGCCGAATCTTTGATCCAGGTACCGAGTGACATATCGTACCCTGCTTGGCTGGCCGACCGGCCGGCGCCGGGGGCACGCATCGAGCCGGGAACACCGGTCTGCACCGTGATGGCTCAGGCCGCCGATGCGCCATCCGCGCGGCGGGGTGTGCTGGCGCGGAACCGCCGGGTCCTGGAGGCGCTCGCCGCCGGCGACGGCAGCCTGCTGACAATGGATCGATCGGCCGTGGAGGAAACGGGATGACAGCGATGGCGCGGCCGAGCGTAAATCTCCTGACCGTCCCTTTGGTCGAAGGGCTGGTCCGCGATGCCCAGGCCCTGCGTATCACCGTCGAACGCAGCGAGGTGGGCGCTGCCATCATCGATGCCGGCATCGACTGCCCCGGCGGCATCGAGGCGGGGCGGCGAATCACCGAGATCTGCATGGGCGGTCTCGGCCAGGTGAAGGTCGCCACGGATAGTCGCTTCCAGCGCTGGCGGTGGATGGTGGAGGTCGGATCCTTGGATCCGGTGGTCTCCTGTCTGGCGAGCCAGCTCGCCGGCTGGAGCCTCAGCCATGGCGAGGGCAAGCAGGCTTATTTCGCACTCGGCTCCGGCCCCGGTCGCGCGCTCGCCCGCAAGGAGCCCTTGTTCGAGGAGCTGGGCTATACCGACAAGGCGGAGAGCGCCTGTCTGGTACTGGAGGTCGACAAACGCCCGCCGGCGCCTTTGATCGAGAAGGCGGCCGCCGCCTGCAGCGTCGCACCGGAGCGCCTGACCCTGATCCTGACCCCGACCCGCAGCTTGGCGGGCACGGTTCAGATCGCGGGCCGGGTGCTGGAAGTGGCGCTCCACAAGATGCATCACCTCCATTTTCCCCTGGACCGCGTGATCGACGGGCTCGGCGCCGCCCCCTTGCCGCCGCCCGCCCCTTCCTTCATGGCCGCCATGGGCCGCACCAATGACGCGATCATCTATGGCGGGGCGGTGCATCTCTTCGTCACCGGCTCCGACGAGGAGGCGGGCAAACTGGCCAAGGCCATGCCGAGCGGCGGCTCGCGCGACTACGGGCGGCCTTTCGCCGAAATCTTCAAGGCCTATAAGGGCAATTTCTACGACATCGATCCATTGCTGTTCAGCCCGGCGGAGGTGAATGTCACCAATCTCGACAGCGGTCGGACTTTCCATGCCGGCAAGCTGGACGAGGCGCTGCTGGACCGCAGTTTCGGCGATGATCTTGGTGCGTAGGTCATCTTGTCGATGACGGGAGCGCGTAGCATTGTCTTCATCGACCGGCCGGACTGGCATGCGCGCCAGCTCGCCGCCGCTTTCGCCAAGGCCGGCGTCGAGCCCGTGCTGCTCTCGCTGCGGCATTGCGGCTTCACCGGCACACCGGGCGGCGCGAGGCTTCGGCTGCCCTCCTTCGAGGATGAACTTCCTCTGGGTGCCTTCGTGCGCAGCATCTCGGCCGGCAGCTTCGAGCAGGTCACCCTGCGCCTGGGCGTGCTGCATGCGCTGCGGGAATCCGGCGTTCTGGTCTACAACGACGCCCGGGCCATCGAGCGCTGTGTCGACAAATCCATGACCAGCTTCATGCTGCAGCGGGCCGGCGTTTCGACGCCGCCGACCTGGGCCGTCGAATCCCTGGAGGCGGCGCGCGCGGTGATCCAAGCCGAAGCCTCGCCAGGCCGTCCTCTGGTGCTGAAACCTCTGTTCGGGTCTCAGGGACGCGGCCTGGCCCTCATCGAGAGCGAGGCCGATCTGCCGCCCGCCGATAGCCTCGCTGGGGTCTATTACCTGCAGCATTTCGTCGGCGAAGGCAGCGGGCGCTGGCGCGACTGGCGCGTCTTCGTCGCCGGGGGGCAGGCCATCGCGGCGATGCTGCGCCACGGTGTCACCTGGAAGACCAATGCGGCCCAGGGGGCAACTTGCGAAGCCGTCGAGCCCGATGGGCAGATGAGCGCGCTCGCGGTGGCGGCCGCCGCCGCGGTCGGGGCCGGTTTTGCCGGGGTCGATATCATCCGGAATGCGAGCGGGCGTCTTCTGGTGCTGGAGGTCAACAGCAATCCGGCCTGGTCGGCTCTGCAACGGGTCACCCGCCGGCCCATCGCCGAGGCGCTGGTGGCCGATTTCCTGTCGCGGGCCGCTCTTCCGGTAGAGGCGCGCGACGATGCCGCGACCAGCACGGGCCGCTGAGGGCCTGACCCGGGCCCAGATCCGCGCGGCCTATCTTGCCGCCTGTCGGGCGGAGCTTCAGGCGCTGAAGCCCGGCAATGTCCATGTCTTCGCCGAAGGCCATGGCATGAGCGTCGCCGATTTCGAGGCCAGTGCCCTGGCCAGCGCGGGGGCTCTGACGGACCCCGCCCTGAAGGTCGGCGAGCGCATCCTGCGGGCGGTGCGGCGCAGCCGGCGCGCGACCGGCTGCAATACCAATCTCGGCATTGTCCTGCTCTGCGCCCCGCTGGCTGCGGCGGCCGAGGGTGGTGGCGGTGCGGATCTGCGGCTTCGGCTTCGGCGCGTGCTCGCCAAGCTCGGGCGGCAAGACGCTGCGGCCGTGTTCTCTGCCATCGCGCTCGCCAATCCCGGCGGCCTCGGGGAAAGCCGGCGCCATGACGTGCGCCGCCCGCCGCGGGTGACGCTGCTGACCGCCATGGCCGAGGCGCGCCGGCGCGACCGCATCGCCGGCCAATACGCCAGCGCCTATCGGGATGTCTTCCGGATCGGGTTGCCGCGGCTGGGCGCCGCTCTATCCCGCTGGGGCGAGGGCGGTGTTGCGGTCAGCGCGACCTTCCTCGCCTTCCTGTCTGCGTTTCCTGACAGCCATGTCCGCCGGAAATTCGGCCTCGGCGCCGCCCGGACGCTCTGCCGGCGTGCCGAAGGCCTCGGTCGCCGCCTGATGCACGAGGGGCTGTCAGCGGCCCTGCAGGCGGATCTCCTGAAAATCGATGCCGAGTTGAAGGCCGCGGGGATCAATCCGGGAACGAGCGCCGATCTGACAGTGGCCACGCTCTTTGCAGCCGCGTTACAGGATGCCCTGGCTGCCCCACAACCTGTGACATAGAATGGACACCGCGGGTGCCGCAAACAACCGCTTGCGAGAGGCCGCGCCTTAAGATTACCATTTTTTGGCCCTCCAGCGCGGTGCCGTGTTGAAGGTAGCGGCTCGGCCGTATTTGCTGGAGTCCGGTCCGCGACACCAAGCGGCGAGGGATCCGGTGCATGGCCGGGTGGTCGTTCGCCGTATCCTCTGTTCAACGGCGCGCCTTTTTGGTGCGCTGCGTCATCATCCTGCAACGATAGCCTGGGAGGCGATATTCATGGCAAAGATCACCAAAGTTATGGTCGGCGAGTCCCTGGTCGGCGACGGCAATGAAGTTGCCCATATCGACCTGATCATCGGACCGCGCGGCAGCGCGGCAGAGCATGCCTTCTGCAACGCCCTGACTAACAACAAGGACGGCTTCACCTCGCTGCTGGCCGTCCTCGCGCCGAACATGGCCTGCAAGCCGAACACCATCCTGTTCAACAAGGTGACCATCAAGGGCGCCAAGCAGGCGGTCCAGATGTTCGGCCCGGCGCAGCATGCCGTGGCGAAGGCCGTGGCCGACAGCGTCGCCGACGGCACCATTCCGCAGGACGAGGCCGACGATCTCTTCATCTGCGTCGGCGTCTTCATCCATTGGCTGGCGGAAGACGACAAGAAGATCCACGAGTACAACTACAAGGCCGTCAAGGAGTCGATCCAGCGCGCCGTCGCCGGCAAGCCAACGGCCGCCGAATCGGTCGCCGCGAAGGACAGGGTCAAGCATCCTTTCGCGCCCTGATATCGATTGTTAGACGGGGGCGCTGGCGAAGCTCGCCAGCGCCTCTTTTAACGTCTGGATGCGCTGGCGAAGTGCGCCAGCGCCCGAAACTACCGATTGGCAGAGGCGCTGGCGAAGTGCGCCAGCGCCTCGGGGCCGATCCTCCCGTCGTGGAGTGCCGAGGCGACAAGAACGCCGGCAGCCCCGGCATCGCTCAGCCCTTCCAGATCACCGAGGTCTCGCACCCCGCCGGCGGCATAGAGCCGGTGCCCCGGATTTTTCGCCATGATCTGGCGCAAGCGGGCGAGATCGGGACCCGCGCCGCTGCCGACCCGTGCCAAGGTCATGACGATGACCCGCGCCGGCCAGAGCGCGGGTTCGGGGTCTGCCGCCGGGCCGAGGAAGCGGTCGCCGGCGAAATCGAGGGAAAGGATGACCCGATGGGCCTGGGGCGAGCCGGCAAGCCGACGCAAACCCTCCCAATCCGCCTGGGTTTCGCTGCCCAGCACGAGATCGCCGATGTCCCGGCTCAGCCAGTCGAGGCAATGTCCGGGATCGCGGAAGCCAGCATCGACCCAGAGGCCCAGCCCCGGAAAGCGCCGGCGCAGATTCCGGAGCACGGCCTCGTTGTCCCCGGTGCCTTCGATGGCATCGAGATCGGCAACATAGAGGGTGGGAAAGGCAGAGAGCCCCAGCAGCCCGCCCACCACCGCCTCGGGCGTGCTTCCCTGGCAGAGCGTCGAGCTTATCGGCCGGTAATCGGCGCGCTGGCCCCTGCGGGCATGGACGACCTCGTCTTGCCTCAGGTCGA
>DATHQQ010000170.1:0-5968 GCA_035482595.1 Verrucomicrobiia bacterium | reverse complement strand
CCAGCGCCATCTGGCCGAGGCCATGGCGCTACCGCTGGCGGGTACTGAATCACGCGAGGCGGATGTTCTCGAGCCCGATATCTTCGTTCTGGGTGGTGGCGCCGGTGGGCTGAATGCCGCCATGGCCGCGGCGCGCGCCGGGGCGAAGGTTCTCCTGGCCGATGAGCGGCCGGAGCCCGGAGGGCAATTCTACAAGCAGCCGTTGCCGATCCCTGCCCTGGCCGAGGAGATCGCGAGCGATGGACAATTCGCGGGCGGACGGGCGCTCATCGCCGAGGCCATTGACGCGGGCGTGGAGATGCGCCGCGGCGTCCAGCTCTGGGGTGCGTTCGAGCCGCTGGATCTCATGATCTTCGACGGGCATGAAAGTCGCCTCTGCCGACCCAAGCGTCTCATCGTCGCCGCCGGTGCCTATGAGCGCGCCTTGCCCATGCCGGGCTGGACTCTGCCCGGAGTCATGACCACCGGTGCCGCCCAGACTCTGCTGCGCAGCTACCGCGTGCTGGCGGGCCGTCGGGTGCTGCTGGCCGGAAATGGGCCGCTCAATATCCAGGTGGCCCTCGAGCTGGCGCGCGCCGGGGCCGAGGTGCTGGCGGTCGCGGAGCTGGCGCCCAAGCCCGGCCCCGGGGCGCTGCCGGCACTGGGCCGGATGCTGGCCAGCACGCCGGCGCTGGCCTGGCGGGGCTTGCGCCAGATTGCGGAGCTCAAGCGTCGCGGTGTGGCGATGCTCCACGGCAGCGTGCTTTCCGGCGTGACGCAAATCGCGGGCGGGCTGCGTGCGGAAGTGAGGCCCTGGCCCGCCGCAGATGGCGCCCGGCTCTTCGAGGTCGACGCCGTGGCCATGGGTTATGGTTTCCAGCCTTCCAACGAGATCCTGCGGGCGCTGGGCTGCGCCCATCGCTTCGATCCGGCGCGCGGCCATCTGGTCACCGAGCGGGACGCGGAGGGGCGCACCACGATTCCCGATATCTATGCCGTGGGGGATTGCGCCGGCCTCGGCGGGGCGCCCGCGGCGGAGGCCGAAGGGGTCATCGCCGGCCTCGCCGCCGCCCACTCCCTCGGTTTCGCGCTGAGCGCCCGGCAACAGCGTGCAGGTGATGCGGCGAGGACGGCTCTTCGGCGCCATCGCCGCTTCCAGGCCGGGCTCTGGCGGCTCTTTGCGGCACCCCGCCTCCTGGCCGAGCTCGCCGCGCCGGACACGCTGATCTGCCGCTGCGAGGAGTTGAGCCGCGCCGAGATCGAGGCAGGAATCGCCCCCGGCTCGGAATCCATCGGTGCCGTGAAGCGCCAGACCCGCGGCGGCATGGGCCGCTGCCAAGGCCGATATTGTGGCACTGTCATCGCGGCGCTCGCCGCGGCGCGACGCGGCGAGGCGCTGAGCGAAGCCGGCCATTGGGCGCCGCGCCCACCGGTGAAACCGATTCGCATCGGCGATATAACGGGGTGAGCGCCGCGCTTCTTGCCCCTCTCCCGCTTCAAAGCGCGGGAGAGGGAATATTGCTACCTCGCGACCAATCTGAACATTGCCGCGTGATCCGGCTGGGTCGTAACCACCGCTACGGGCAACACCGGCGCAGAATCGGCGCGTGCGATGCGGAAGCGCTGGATAGTCATTGCCAGGATCAGCACCGCCTCAGCCATGGCGAATTGCGCGCCGACGCAGACGCGCGGGCCGACGCCGAAGGGCAGATAGGTGAAGCGCGGTGGCGGGGTTGCGGCGTCCAGGAAGCGTGCGGGATCGAAGGAATCGGGGTTCGTCCATAGCTTGCGGTGGCGATGCAGCACCCAGGGCGCGATCAGCACCTGCGAGCCCGCCGGGATAGCGACTCCGCCGTAGCTGTCGACGGCGATGGCCTCGCGGACGATGACGAAGGCCGGCGGATAGAGGCGCAGCGCCTCGCTCACCACCGCGCGGGCATAGCTCAGTTGCGGCAGAATCTCGCCGGCCGTGTCGGGCGTGAAATCGACGGCTTTGACCTCCTCGACTAGGCGTTCCTGCGCCGCCGGTGCGGAGGCCAGGAGATAGAGCGACCAGAAAAGGGCGAGCGCCGTGGTCTCATGGCCGGCGACGATCATGGTCGAGACCTGGTCGCCGAGCTCGGCCTGGGTGAAGCCCTGGCCCGTATCGGGATCGCGGGCAGCCCGCAGCAGATCGAACAGGTCACGCGGTGCCTCACCGGCGGGAAGAGCCTGCCGGTCGGCGATGATGGAATCCATGAGCTGCGTCCAGCGCGCGCGGAATCGCCGGCGCTTCAGATCGCGGAGCGTCGGGATCCAGGGCGGCAGAAGCATGTCGAAGAGATAGGGCCGGCCGAGCTTGTCGCCGAAATCGGCGATCATGCGCCGCATGGCGGCACCATAGCGGCTCATCTCCACGGAGAACATGGAGCGGCCAGCCACATCCAGGGCCAGGAGCTGCATGGCGGCGAGCAGATCGACCGGCCGGCTCGTCGCGGCCGCCAGCCGCGCCAGCGCCTCGCCACCGACGGTCACGATGTGACGGGCCAGCATGGGAATCACCCGCGGGGCCAAGGCCGGGGCGATGGTGCGGCGCTGCAGCCGCCAGTCCTCACCCTCGCTGAGGAAGAGCCCGCGACCGACGATCGGGCGCAGGATGCGGATGGTCGCGGGCGAGCGACGGTAGTTGGCCGCATTGCTCAGCAGCACATGCTCGATTCCGCCGGCTGCGTTCATCAGCACGCGCTGGCGGCCGAAGAATGTCTGGGTCACATAGTCCTGCTCATATGCGCGGGCAGGCCAGATCTCGAGCGCGTTGCGGCGAATGGCCTTGAGGAGGCCCTGCGGGGAGAGATCACCGGCCGGAATCGCCGGCCGAGGCGGCTGGAACAGGCTGGTTGCGATGTCGGACGCCATGGTCACCTCCGGCTTCTACATGGGCCGGGCCTCATCGCAAGGCAACGCTTGAAGTCTCTCTTTTCGTCATTCCCGCGAAAGCGGAAATCCAGGGCCGTGTTCTCGCTTGTTGCCCTGCATCCCCGCTTTCGCGGGGATGACGGCAAGGAAGGAGAAATCGCCGGCGGCAAGGCCCGCCGGCGATGGGTCGTGGAAGGCCCAGGTAAGTGGACGGCCTAGGTGAAATGCGCCTGGGAGAGGAACAGGCGGTTCGGCACGCTGGGAATGCCCTGGAGATTCTTCTTCGCGGGGGTCAGGTAGTTGTAGAAATAGCCGAAGATGATCGGCGTCTCTTCCAGCAGGAGGCGCTGGATCTTACCGGCCACCGCCCGCTGCGCGCCGAGATCCAGGGCCAGCACATATTGGCCGACGAGGGCATCGTACTCCTTGTTCTTGAAATGCGCGGAGTTCCAGGTGCCGTCGCTCTTCAGCGGCGCATTGAGGAACACGTTCGGCACGCCGCGATGGCCGTAGTCGGTGATCCCCATGATCGAATCGAGCCAGTCGGATTGGCCGAAGGTCGCCTTGCCGTAATAGGCGTCCTGAGCTTCGACATTGAGCTCGATATTGATCCCGATGGGCTTCACCGCATTCTGGATGATGACGGCGTAGTCCGGGATTTCGAGATAGCGCTCCGTCGTCAGCTTGACGGTGAATCCGTCGGGATGGCCGGCGGCAGTCAGCAACTCCTTCGCCTGACGCAGATCTTTCTTGCGCTGAGGGATCGCCGAGTCGGTCGAGGGGAAGACCGGCGCGAAGGGCGAATCATTGCCGATGTCGGAGCGGCCGCGGAACAGCCCCTTCACCATCTTTTCCCGATCGAGGCAAAGCGCGATGGCGCGCCGGACCCTGGCATCGTCCAGCGGGGCCATGTCGCAGCGCATATGGACCTGCTGATGGGCGCTGGTCCGCTCGCTGATGATCCGGATATTGGGATCGTTGAGCAGCGCCTGGCCGCCCTGGACCGGGACCTGGGTGATGATGTCCACCAGATTTCCCTGGAGGGCCAGCACGCCCGCCTGGAGGTCCTGGTAGAAGATCCATTCCGTGCGGTCCGGCAGCGCCTTCGGCCCCCAATAGCCGTCGAAGCGCGTGAAGGAGGCGCCGACCTTGGGCGTGTATTTCTCCAGCTTGAAGGGGCCGGTGCCGATGAAATTCTTCTCGAAATCCCCGGCATAGTCCGCCGGGATGATGATGGCGTTGTAATTGTCGGAGGAGACGATGTAGGGGAAGTTGCCGTTGGGCGCGTCGAGATGGAAGGCGACGGTGTAGTCGTCGACCTTCTGGGTGGCACCCTTCGCCAGCGTGCCCTTGAAGGCGGAGAGCGCGTTGGACGCGTTCTTCGGATCGGCAAGGCGGTCGATGGAGGCGACCACGTCGTCGGCGGTCATCTCCTTGCCGTTGTGGAACTTCACGCCCTTGCGGATCTTGAAGGTCCAGACCGTGCCGTCCTCATTGGGCTTCCAGCTCTCGGCCAGGACCGGCTTGAGGCGGAGATCGGGGCCGGAGACCGAGAGGAACTCGCCGGTCTGCAGCAGCATCATCAGCCCGCCATTGTCGTCGACCGTGACGGGATCGATGGCGCCCGCCGGCATGGAAGTGGCGGCGCGGATGGTGCCGCCGGGCTTGGCGGCGCGGGCGGCCGGCGCAAAGGCCGCGGCACCCAGGCCAGAGATGCCCAGCGCGCCGGCCAAGGTCGAGAGCAGGGGCATGCCCAGGCCCAGCACCGAGCCGTGGCGCAGGAATTCGCGGCGGTCGATCCGCCCCGAGGTCAATTCATCGACAAGGTCGTTCTCGATCTCGGTCAGCCGGCGCCGTATGCCGGTGACGCTGCGGTCGTTGGTCATTGCATCGCTCTCCTCTGTTTGGGTCGTCTCTTGCTTCGTTGTCGAGCATATCGCAGGTCGGCAGCTCCCTCAGGTGCCGGCAGACGATTTGAAAGGCCCAGGGAAGCATCAACTTTCATGGGCGTGAATCCAGTCGATATATTCGCGGAAGGCGGCGGCCAGGGGACGCGGCTTCCAGCCGAGATCCTGCGCGGCGCGTGTGATGTCATAGGCGCCCCAACGCCCGGTCTTGCGCTTGTTGGATATCTTGATGTCTGCCTCGGCCTCCGGGACGACATCCAGCTTGAGGCCGGGCCGCGCCTCGCCGGCGACGGCGACCAGCTCGCTTATATCCATCGGGACGCCATAAGCGAGATTATAGACCGGGTGCTTCAGGCGCTCGCGCGGCGCTTCGAGCATGCGGTGGATCGCATCGGCCACATCTGGCGCATAGATATAGTCGCCCACCGCATCGGTGGTGGTGGCACGCACGGGACGTCCCGCAGCGGCGGCATGGGCAACGTGATTGGCCGCGTTGCGTACATTGCGGAAGGGGGTTGCGCGGTCCATCGGCCCGAAGACGCTCGCCAGCCGCACGGTATAGGCCGGCATGTCATAGAGCTCGGCGAAGCGCTGGGTCAGCAGCTCCCCGCCGTATTTGGTGATGTCGTAGAGGGCGATGGGCCCGATATAGCCATCCTCCGGCAGCGGGAAGGGATCGCCCTCCTGCTCGGCCACCAGATCGGCATAGACGGAGCCGGTGCTGACATAGACGAAGCGGGTGAGAGAGGGAAGCCGGCGCGCCCAGTCCAGCGCGCGGGCCGTGCCCAGAATATTGGCCTCGATCACCCTGAGCGGATCCTCGCGCTCGGGATTGCGCGGCCGGCCTTCGGTATCGATATAGCGCATGGGCGTGACCGCGGCGCCATGGACCACGTAGGTGGCTTGCGTCGGCAGGCCGGCCCAGGTCTCGGGCTTGCCGACATCGCCGATGACGAACTGCAGGCGATCGGCGAAGGGGGCGAAATGCCGCTTGGCCGCGGCGTCGAGCGGCGAGGCGTCCACGACGATCGCCCGCGCGCTCGCGTCTCGCTCCAGCCAGAGGCGGACGACATTGGCGATGACGAAGCCGCCGCCCCCGGTGATGACCGCTGTCTTCGCGTCGCTCATGCCGCCATCCACCCGCCATCGACCATCAGATTGATCCCCGTCACGAAACTCGCCATGTC
>DATHQQ010000169.1:0-8764 GCA_035482595.1 Verrucomicrobiia bacterium | reverse complement strand
GCCGAGAATCACGGTGATGCCGAAATAGATCAGCAGCGGGCTCCAATCCACCGGCAGGATGGCGGAGAGGGCCAGCCACAGCGGCACATGGGGGATGGAGCGCACGACCTCGATCAGGCGCTGGGCGATATTGTCGATGATCCCGCCGTAATAGCCCGCCAGCCCGCCGATCACGATGCCGAGGACGAAGCTGACCGAGACGCCGATCAGGCCGATGGTGAGCGAGATGCGCGCGCCATAGATGATCCGGCTCAGCATGTCGCGCCCGAGACGGTCGCTGCCCAGCAGGAAGGCGGTGCCGCCCTCGGCCGGGCAGACCAGATGCAGATCCCCGGGGACGAGGCCCCAGAACTTGTAGGGCTCGCCATGGCAGAAGAAGCGCAGCTTCTGGATCTTGCCGCGATCGGAGGTGTAGTCGCGCTTCAGATTGGTCAGGTCGAGGTGATAGTCCAGGCCGTAGACGAAGGGACCGATGAAATTGCCCTTGTCGTCGAAGAGATGCACGCCCTGCGGCGGGGCGAAGATGAAATCGACATGGCGGGTGTGAAGCGCATAGGGCGACAGGACCTCGCTGACGAAGATGGTGGCGTAAAAGATCAGCAGCAAGACGCCCGCGACCACCGCCAGGCGGTGCCGGCGGAAGCGCCACCACATCATCCGCCATTGCGAGGCCATGTAGAAGCGCTCTTGCTCCGGCGACATCTGCTCGACGGACATCGGATCGAAGGCCGCCGTCGAGACCAGATGGGGGATGGGCTCCCCCGCCGCGCTCGATGCCCGGATCGCGCCGGCTTGATCGCCCACGGGTCGGCCGCCCACTTGACCGCCCACTTGACCGCCCACTGGCCGGCCGGTGGCGGCCTCGGCGAAAGGCGGATTGCCGGGCGGCACGGATCCGGTCATTTAGTCGCGCCACCGCTGAGGCGGATGCGCGGATCGAGCACCGCCAGGAGCAGATCGGAGATGAAGACGCCGATGACGGTCAAGAGCGCCAGGAACATGAGGAAGGAACCGGCGAGATACATGTCCTGGCTGCGCAGCGCATCCAGGAGCATCGGTCCTGTCGTGGGTAGCGACATCACCACCGAGACTACCACGGCGCCGGAGATCACCTCGGGCAGCAGCGAGCCGATATCGGCGATGAAGGGATTGAGGGACATGCGCAGCGGGTATTTCAGCAGCAGGCGGCCGGGCGGCAGGCCCTTGGCCCGGCCGGTCGTCACATATTGCTTCTGCAGCTCGTCGAGCAGATTGGCGCGCAGGCGCCGGATCATGCCGGCGGTGCCCGAGGTGCCGATGACGATGATGGGAATCCAGAGGTGCGACAGCAGCGACCCGACCTTGCCCCAGCTCCAGGGCTGATCGAGATATTGCGGATCCATGAGTCCGCCGATGGAGATGCCGAACCAGATATGGGTGAAGTAGAGCAGCACGAGGGCGAAGAGGAAGCTGGGCGTGGCCAGGCCGAGGAACCCCAGGAAGCTCGCGAAATAATCGCCGACGCTGTACTGGTGCGTCGCCGAATAGAGCGCGATGGGGAAGCTCACGATCCAGATGAAGAGGATCGTCCCGATCGAGACGATCATGGTCAGCAGCAGCTTGTCGCCGACGAGCTGGGAGACGGGCAGGCCGTATTCGAAGCTGTAGCCCATGTCGCCACGCAGCAACCCGCCGACCCAGGTCAGGTATTGGACGATGAAGGGCTTGTCGAGCCCATATTCGGCGCGGATCGCCGCGATGCGCGCGGGATCGACCGCCGCCCCCTGGCTGCGCAGCTCCTCGATATAGGTGGAGAGATAGTCGCCCGGCGGCGCCTGGATGACGACGAAAACCAGGAAGCTGATCAGGAGCAGCGTCGGGATCATGATCCCCAGGCGTTGGACGACATAGCGGAACATGTGCGGAGATCCTACTGGGGCGCCGGGTCGAGCCAGAAAATGTCGGGCCGGTAGATGCCGAAAAAATTGCCCGGCGAGAAGCTCCAGACCTCCGAGATGGGGACGTTGTGGAGCCGGTTGGAGACGATGACCGGCTGCGGGACGGCAGCGACGGTCCCGATGGTGAAGACCTGGTCGGTATAGATCGACAGCATCTTTTCCCAGACGGCGGTCCGGGCTGCGTCGTCGGTCGCCACGCCCCATTGATCGAGCAGCGCCATGAGCGCCTTGGGCTCGGGCATGTCCGGCGCCTCGCCGGACATGCCGTGGGTCTCGTAATACTGGCCCCATTTCGGCCATTCGAGGTCGTTCTGGTCGACCGGCGCCAGCTCCGAGGGGCTGAAGGAGGCCGTCGGCAGGCCGTTCTCCAGACCCGTCCAGACCGACATGATGCTGTCGCCGGCGAAGACCCGGTTGCGGAACACGTCGCGCACGAAGGGCTTGGTGAAGAGATGGATGCCGGCCTGGCCCCAGCTGTCCCGGATCAGCTCCAGCACATCGGATTCCTCGGGCACCGCCCCCGCGGTGTCGACGATGATGGTCATCTGGCGCCCGTCGGGCAGCAGGCGGAAGCCGTCCTCGTCGCGCTGGGTCAGCCCGACCTCGTCCAGCAGCTTGTTCGCCGCCGCCGGATCGAAGGCGGCATAGGCCTGCTGAAGCTCGGGCTTGTAGAGCGGGCTTTCCGGCAGCACCGTGTTGGCGCCCTCTCGCGCCAGGCCGTAATAGATGACCTGGTTGATCTCGTGCCGGTTGATGGCCAGCGACAAGGCGCGGCGGAATCGCACGTCGCGCAGGAGCTTGCGCCACACCGGATCGGAGGTCGTCAGATCGGGGAACAAGGTGAAGCTGGAGCCGTTGCCGGTCTTCCAGAGCAGCACCCGGTAGCCGCCGTTCTTCTCGCCCTCCTTGAGGAAGGTGTAATCGGCGAATTTGATGTCCTTGGCCTGCAGCATCGATTCGCCGGCGCCCGCCTTGGCCGGGATGAGCTTGCCGTCGGCGACGGAGAAGACGACCTTGTCGATATAGGGCAGCTGATGGCCCTGCGGATCGACCCGGAAGTAATAGGGGTTGCGCTCGAAGGTGAACCGATCGGCGGGCGGCTTGGTCTTCAGCACCCAGGGCCCCAGCGTCGGCATCTTCGGATTGTCGTTCTTGTAGGGGTTGTTCATGCGATTGAAGAGCTGCGCCCAGCTGCGCGAACCGGCCTTCTTCACCCGCGCCGCCAGCTCGTCCGGGTCGGCGTATTTCTTGTGCAGCTTCTTCAGATATTTGCTGGGCGAGTAAATGAAGAAATCGGGCCGCAGCGCCAGGGCCGGCAGGAAATTGGCGTTGGGCTTCGACCAGCTGTAGCGGATCGTCGTCTTGTCGATGACCTCGACCTTGGCCGGTTCGCCGTCACGGATCAGATCGGCGGGCGGGCCGGCCGGGGAGAGCTCGGCATTGTTGGCGATATCCTCCCAGAAGAAGCGGAAATCCTCGGTGGTGAAGGGCGAGCCGTCGGACCATTTCTGGCCCTTGCGCAAATGGAAAGTGAAGATCCGCCCATCCTCGACCTCGAAGCTTTCGAGGATGTTGGGGACGAGCTTGTACTGGGCGTCATAGACCACGAGCTGGGCATAGCCATAGGTCACGAGAAAACGCGTGTCCTTGGCGGAGGACATCAGCATGGTCATCTCGCCACCGTAATTGCCGGGCACCTGCCCCGGCCATTCGAAGCTTGCCACCGCCGGATCGTCGGGCAAGCGCGCGGTTACGGGGGGCAGCTCGCCTTTCTTGATCTGGCTCTCGAAGAACGGCACCTCCTGGTAGACGGGCACCTCGGCGGCGGCGCGGCCGGCGCCCAGCAGAAGGGCGAGCCCGGCCAGGGCGAGAAGGGCCTTCATGCGGCGAGCAGCGCCTTGGCGGCGCGCACGAAATGCCCGTCGCCGACATCGATCAGCCCCGGGCGTTCGGTCTCGTTCACGGTGAATGGTGCCGGCCAGGCGGCTGGCTGGGAGGCCTTGCCTTCCATCAGCTTGTCGAAGGCGAGGCGGTAATCGGGATTGGGCTCCGGCACGGCGGTCAGCAGCGCCTTCGTATAGGGATGCAGCGGGTTGCGGAACAGCACGCCCGAGGGCGCCACCTCGACGATGCGCCCGGCGCACATGACCATGATCCGGTCGGCGATGTAGTCGACCACCGCCAGATTGTGGGAGACGAAGAGATAGGTGAGGCCGAGCTTGGCCTGCAGATCCTTCAGCAGGTTCAGCACCTGGGCCTGGATCGAGACGTCCAGCGCCGAGACGGGCTCGTCGCAGAGCAGGAGATCGGGCTTCAAGGCCAGCGCGCGGGCGATGCCGATGCGCTGGCGCTGGCCGCCGGAGAAGCTGTGCGGGTAGCGCTTCAGGAACTGCGCGTTCAGGCCGACCAGCGACATCAGCTCCTTCACCACCTCCTTGCGTTCGGCGGAGGTCCCGATGCCATGGATCACCAGCGGCTCGCTCAGAATGTCGTAGACCGTCATGCGCGGGTTCAGCGAGCCGAAGGGGTCCTGGAAGATGAACTGAATGTGGCGGCGGAACTGGGTCAGCGCCTCGCCCTTCAGATCCAGAACGTCGACGCTTTTGCCGTGGTCGTTGAACAGGATCTTGCCGCTGTCGGGCGTCAGCGCGCGCATGATCACCTTGGAAAGAGTGGTCTTGCCGCAGCCGCTCTCGCCCACCAGCCCCAGGCATTCGCCGCGCTTGATCTCGAAGCTCACATCGTCGACCGCCACGATCGTGCCCGCGGGGCCGCCGGCATTGCGGACGCGGAAGCGTTTGGTGATGCCGCTCACCTTGAGGAGCGGGCCGGCGGCATCGGCCCCCGCGGGCCAGGCCGGCGGGGCGGCGATCATCCGCCCCGAGGGTGGCGGAATTTCGCGCAAGGGGGTGAGGCGCTCGCCCGGCTCCATATGGAAGCGCGGGACGGCGCGCAGCAGGGCCTGGAGATAGGGATGGGTGGGGTGGCGGAAGATGTCGTCCAGCGTTCCGCTTTCCATCACCTTGCCGTGGTACATGACCACGACTTCCGAGGCCATATTGGCGACGACGCCCAGGTCATGGGTGATGATGAGCAGCGCCATGCCGAGCTCGGATTGGAGATCCTTGATCAGCTTCAGGATCTGGGCCTGGATCGTGACGTCGAGCGCGGTGGTCGGCTCGTCGGCGATGAGCAGCGCCGGCCGGCAGATCAGCGCCATGGCGATCATCGCCCGCTGGCGCAAGCCGCCGGAGAGCTCGAACGGGTAGGTGCTCGGCGCCTTCGCGGGATTGGGAAAGCCCACCAGCCGCAGCATCTCGATCACAAGCTCGCGGCCGGTCGCCGTATCCACCTTGCGATGCAGATGCAGGGCCTCGCCGATCTGGTCGCCGATGGTGTGGATCGGCGAGAGGGAGGTCATCGGCTCCTGGAAGATGATGGAGATGCGCCCGCCGCGAATGGCGCGCATATCGGCGGCATTCTGGGGCAAGGCGGCGATGTCGATGGTCCGCTCCTTGGCCGCCGGGTCGCTGAACAGGATCTTGCCGCTGCGGATGATGGCCGCGGGCGGCAGGATTCCCATGATCGCCTGGCTCAGCACCGATTTGCCCGAGCCGGATTCGCCGACGATGGCGACCGAGCCGCCCACGGGGACGCGGAAGGAGACGCCGCGCACGGCATCGACCTTGCCGCCATGGACGTTGAAGGAGATCGCCAGATCCTCGACCGACAGCAGATCCTTCATCGAGCCTGCTCCCAGGCGCCGGCCGGCGGCGGCACCACCACCTCCATGGCGGCGAAATTACTGCGGGTCGTGGGATCGAGGTCGAGGCCGCGCGCGGCCGCCGCATCGGCGGCCAGCCGGGCCAGGGTCTCGAAGCCCTCGATATGGGAATCGATGGCGAGTGACCGGCCGCGCGACTTCAGGCCGAGCGTCATCCAGCCGTCCTTGCGGTTGCGCCGAGCCGAGTAATATCGAAGCGTGAGCCCGTCCAACTCCTGCCACTTCATCTGGCGCACCGGTCCTCCCCTGACCGTCAGCCCCTCCGCGTCGGCCAAAAGGCGCATTCGGTGCCGGAACGCCGTGCGTATGGTGAACAGCAGGAAGACCGCCGTCAATGCGCCGCATATGACATCTATATAGATGGCTGATGACGCCAGGATGATGAGACCGATGGACATCAGCGATCCGGTCCCGCCGAGCAGATAGTCGGCGAGGATGCGGTTGGTCGGGTAGCGATATTCCTTCATGCCGACGCGACGCCTGTTCCCGGGGCGAAGATATCCCTGGCGGAGCGCCATTGCACGGCCGGATGTTGGGCCGTCCGCGCCAGGAGCTCGGCCATGAAATCGAAGGCCGAATCCTCCAGAATCAGATGGTGGGTGAGGAGCCCGGTGGGCTCCCCCGCCGCGGCGCGCCCCTGGCGCCGGGCCGCAAGATGGCCCACGGCGAGATCGATCGCGGCCTCGAGGCCGATGAAGCCCCGGCCGCCGCGCCAATCGACGATATCGACATGGGTGTTCACCTGGCGGAGGCCTCGCTGTGCTGAATTCGGCAGTTGGGCGCCCTGGGTCGAAAGCCCGCGATAGCCATCGCCCGCCAGAAGGTCAATGAGAGGTTCGGCGATCCGGTTCCAGGGAGGCACCAGCACCGGCAGGGCCTGGGCGCCGAAGGCGGCGGCGAGAAGCCGGGCGCCGTGGCGCAGATCCGCCCGCACCGCAGCGGCGGGGCGGGCGGCGCCGAGCTCCGCCTTCTTGGCCTCGGGCGGTTCATGGTTGCGATGGGCGTAGCCATGCTGCAGCACATCGACCTTGCGGCCCGTCAGATAGCCGGCCAACTCAGGCACCATCTCAGCCGGGATCACGGCGAGGGCGAGGGGCTGGGAGCCGAGGCCGAGTAACCGCTCGAGAGCGGGGCTGGGCGCCACCGCATCGTCGTCGCGCCACCAGAAGGTGGCCATCCCGGGTGCCCAGCGGCCGAGCTCGTCCGCGAGCCTGTGCCAGGCTTCCCTCATCCGAGCATCCGGACGAGCTGGCGCGCGGTCTCGGTTGCGCCGCCGAGATCGAGGGCGCCCGGCGCTGGACGCGGCCGCAGAAGTGCGGCCTCGATGGCGCCGGCGAGGCGGGCAGGATCGATGGGCGGCTCCAGGAGGCTCAGCAGGCCGCGCTCGGCCAGCAGGCGCGCGCGCAGGCTCTGCTCGCTTTCCGCCCCCTCGGCGAAGGGCAGGACCAAGGCGCGGGCGCCGACGGCCAGGATATCCATGACCGTATTGTAGCCCGCCTGGGAGAGGGAGAGGCGCGAGCGGGCGAGCAATGCGGGAAAGTCCGAGCGGAAGCGCTCGACCGTGACCCCGGCGGGTGCCGTGCCTTGCAGCTCGGCATATTCCGCCGCCGGCAGATTGGGCCCGGCGATCAGCCGCCAGGGCGAATAAGCGAGGCTGGTGGCCGGCCGGGCCGCCAGAGCGGCGCGGAGCAGCGGCCCGCCGACGGCCCCGCCACCGGCGGAAACCAGGATTTCCGCGCTCTCCGCTGCTCCCCCCGCGGGCGTCCCTGGTCCCGTCCCTGGCGTTGGACGGGCCGCCTCGGCGACATAGCCGGTATAGACCAGGCGATCGGCGATCTCGGCCGCGCCGGCAAATGTGGCCTCCAGCCCCACCAGCCGTGGATCGCCATGGACCAGAACGCGATCGACCAGCCGGCGCACCACGGCCACGGTCTCGGCGATGCGCTCGGGCTTGCTCTTGGCCACCAGTATGTCGCGCAGCGAGACGGCGGTGGGCAGGCCCCGGGCCTTGGCGGCCTCCAGCAGCGGCAGCAGCTCGAAGGCGAATTGGCGCCGACCGAAGGGAAACATCTCGACCAGCACCAGATCCGGGCGCTCGGCCTCGAAGGCCGCCAGCAGCAACCGCCGGCGCTTGTCGCGCCAGACGTCGTCGATCGGCCGCCCGTCCCCGTCGAGGATCGCCGAGAAATGCACATCGGCCGACACGGCGGGCGGCAGCTGGATCAATCCGCCCGTCCCGATGTCGATCTCTCCGGCCGGCGCCCCGCCGGAGACGAAGCGCAGCTCGAGGCCCGCGGCCTGGATCGCCCTGGCGATGAGGGCGGCCCGGCGCAGATGGCCGATGCCCAGCAGATGCTGGACATAGAACAGGACCACCGGTTTCACGCGTCCTCCAGCGGCAGATTGAGCTTCTGGAGGGAAGGGGTGCCGTCCTCGGCCAAGGCGTAGATGTGGAGGGCGAAATCCGCCAGGCGCTCCGGCGGCTCGCCCAGCATCGGCCAGCCCGTCGCCAGGGCATAGATCGCCCGGATCACCGCCTTATGGGTCACCGCCAGCCGGTCCCGGCCGTCGCGGCCGAGCTCGGCCAGCAGCGGCCGGATGCGGGCCTGGACCTCGCGCGGGCTTTCGCCGCCGGGGGCGCGGAAATCGAGGCCCCGGCCCTCGATCTCGGCCATCGCGGCCCCCAGCTCGGCCCGGAGATCGCGCAAGCGGCGTCCTTCCCATTCCCCGAAGCTCATCTCGATCAGGCGCGCCTCCGCCGGGGCCTCGCCATGGCCCAGCAGAGCGGCGGTCTCGCGCGCCCGTTGCAGAGGGCTGGTCAGCCAGGCGAAGCCGGCCACCTCGGGCGCCAGGCGCCAGCGGGCGACGGCCTGGCGGCCTTCGGGCGAGAGCGGCAGATCGGTGCGGCCCTGCAGGCGGCGCGCCGCCGTCCAGCTCGTAGGGCCATGCCGCAGCAATGCCAGCAGCGCCATGGTCAGGCCTCCTCGGCCCGGGCTTCAGCCAAGGCCTCGGCGCAGGCCTCGAAAAGGGCCTGGTCGAGAAT
>DATHQQ010000168.1:0-7480 GCA_035482595.1 Verrucomicrobiia bacterium | reverse complement strand
ATCTGCCCGAAGGCGACCGGATCCAGACCACGACGCTGGCGGAGATTGCCGCCAGCGACCTCGCACGCCGGCGTCTCAGCAATGCCGATCTCGTGCTGACTCTCTTCAACCGCAAGGCGGAGGTGGCAGCGCTCGCCGGTCCGAAGAAGCCGGTGCTCGGCGTGCACTACATCCCCTCCGAGCGGACCCGCACCCTGCTCGCTCAGATCGATCCCCTGGCTTCGGTGGGTATCATCTCGACCTTCCCGGAATTCCTGCCGATCATGAAGGCAGGGGTGCAGCGCTTTGCCCCCCATGTCCAGGACATCGAGGCGACGCTGCTGGAAAACCCGGACCTGGCCCAGGCCCTACGCCGGATCGACATCGCCGTCTATGCCACGGGTTCGGAACGCGTGGTCGGCATGCTGCGCTCGGGGGCCCGCTCCTTCGAATACCGGCATACGCCCGATCCCCGTGAGATCGATCAGATCCTGTTGCCCATGCTGGAAACGCTGCGCGGCAGCGCACCCGCGCCCGGCGCCAAAGCCAACCCCTTGAGGAGGTCCCATGAGAATTAAGGAAATGAACTGGATGCAGGTGGAGGCCTATCTCAAGCGCGACGATCGCGCGGTGCTGCCGGTGGGCAGCACGGAGCAGCATGCCCAGCTCAGCCTGATGGTCGATTGCATCCTGTCGGAGCGGGTCGCCGTCGACGCGGCCGAGCCCTTGGGCGTACCGGTCTTTCCGCCGGTCAATTACGGCATCACGCCCTATTTCCGGGCCTTTCCCGGCACCATCTCGCTGCGCCTGGATACCTTCCTCAAGGTCGTCCGCGACATCTTGGACAGCATGGCCGACCAGGGCTTCCGGCGCATCGTCATCGTCAACGGCCATGGCGGCAATTCGCCGGCCTCGACCCTGGCGCAGGAATGGATGACGGATCATCCCGGCACCAAGATCAAATTCCACAACTGGTACAACGCACCCAAGACCTGGGCCAAGGTGAAGCAGATCGATCCCGTGGCCTCCCATGCCTCCTGGATGGAGAACTTCAAATGGACACGGCTGCCGGGGGTGGTGGCGCCGAGCCAGCAGAAGCCGATGATCGACTATGAGAGGATGCGCATCGCCAGCGCGAAGGACGTCCGGGCCCAGTTGGGTGACGGCAATTTCGGCGGCTATTACGAGCGCAGCGATGAGGAGATGGATGCTCTCTGGGCGGTCGCCGTCGCCGAGACGCGGACCATCATCGATTCGAACTGGGAATGAGCAGCAGCCCCATCCTGGTCTGGGGCGCGGGCGCCATCGGCGGCACCGTCGGCGCCTATCTCCTCCGTGCGGGCGAGCCGGTCGTCTTCCTCGACCGCGATCCTCAGCATGTTGCGGCGATCAATGCCTCGGGGCTTTCGATCACCGGTCCCATCGAGGAATTCCGAATCCAGGCGCCGGCCTTCCTGGAGAAGGACCTGAAGGGTCGATTCGAGACCATCTTCCTTTGCGTCAAGGCCCATGACACCGAATCGGCGGCAGCGGCGCTGGCGCCCTTTCTGGCGCCCGAGGGCTGCGTCGTCTCGCTGCAGAACGGACTCAACGAGCTCGCCATCGCGGCCAAGGTCGGCGAGCGGCGGACCGTGGGTGCCTTCATCAATTTCGGCGCCGATTATCTCTCGCCCGGCGTGATCCACTATGCCGGGCGCGGCGCGGTGGTGGTGGGGGAGATCGACGCCAAGGTCACGCCGCGGGCCGAGGCGCTGCACCGCCTGCTGCTGCAGTTCGACGATCGGGCGATCCTGACATCGAATATCTGGGGCTATCTGTGGAGCAAACTGGGCTATGGCGCGATGCTGATCGCCACCGCCCTCACCGATGCCTCCATCGCCGATTGCCTCGCCTCGGAGCGCCACCGGCCGCTCCTGATCGCGCTCGGCCGCGAGGTCATATCCGTCGCCGTGGCGGCCCGTATCAAGCCCGAGGCCTTCAACGGCTTCGACCCCGCCGCCTTCCTGCCCGGTGCAAGCATGGCGGCGGCAACCGCCACGCTCGACTCCCTGGTCGCCTTCAACCGCCGCTCGGCCAAGAGCCATAGCGGCATCTATCGCGATCTCGCCGTCCGGAAGCGCAAGACCGAGGTGCGGGCCCAACTCGGCCCCATCGTCGAGGCCGGCCGGCGCCACGGGGTGGCCACGCCGCTCACCGCGCGGCTGATCGAACTCATCGGCGATATCGAGGAAGGCCGGCGGCCACTGGCCTGGGCGACACTGGACGCCCTGGGGCTGGATGAGCTTGGCGCCCCCGAAGCCTCCGGTGCCCAAGCATGAACATCGCCTTCGACGGCAAGCGGGCCATCGTCACCGGGGCTGCCCATGGTTTCGGGCGCGCAATCGCCCAGGCCTTCGCCGCGCGCGGCGCCCGGGTCTTCGCCTGCGACATCAACGGTGCGGGGCTGGCCGAGACGAAGGCCCTCTGCGGTGCTTCCTGCGAGACCGGGGTCGTGGATATCTCGAGCCGACAGGAGGTCGGAGCCTTTGTCGCGAAGGCGGCCGGGGACTCTGGCATCGACATCCTGGTCAACAATGCGGGCGGGGTACTGGGCCAGGTCGGCCGGCCTCTGGAGGAGATCACACCCGACGAGTGGCAGGGCATCTTCAACGTCAATGTGACCGGCGCCTTCTATTGCAGCCAGGCGGTGGCGCCCGGCATGAAGCAGGCGCGCCGCGGGCGCATCGTCAATATCTCCAGCGGTGCGGGCCTGGGCATCAGCCTGACCGGCATCCAGGCCTATGCCTCGGCCAAAGCAGCGCAGATCGGTCTCACCCGGCAGCTCGCCCATGAGCTCGGCCCCTGGGGCATCACGGTCAACAATGTGGCGCCCGGCTTCGTGCGCTCCAACCCGACGACGGAGCGGCAATGGGAGGCCTATGGCGCCGAAGGGCAACGCCGGCTGGTCGAGGGCATCGCGCTGAAGCGCCTCGGGTCGCCCGAGGACATCGCCCATGCGGTTCTTTTTTTTGCCTCGGACCAGGCCGGTTGGATCACCGGCCAGGTGCTGAGCGTGGATGGAGGCAAGTAGAAGATGGATCGCGTCGCTCAAACACCGCCGACCCCTACCCCCCTGGCCTATGCCGAGGCCCATGGCGAGGCGATCCTGCAGGAGCTGGTCGCCTTCGCCAGCATCCCCAGCGTCAGCACCGATCCCGCCTATAAGGCGCATATCGGCAGGGCCTCTGAATGGGTCGCCGAGCGCATGCGCCGGGCGGGCTTCGAGAATGTGACGATCAACCCGACGGCGGGCCATCCCATCGTCACCAGCAACTGGCTCCACGCACCGGGTGCGCCGACCATCCTGGTCTATGGCCATTACGACGTGCAGCCGCCCGACCCGCTGGAGAAGTGGAAGAGCCCGCCCTTCGAGCCGGAGGTCCGCGACCAGCGGCTCTATGCCCGGGGCGTTTCCGACGACAAGGGGCCGATGCTGATTCCCCTCAAGACAGCCGAGGCCTTCATGCAGACGCTCGGCCGGTTGCCCATCAATGTGAAGCTGGTGATCGAGGGCGAGGAGGAGCAGGGCAGCGCCCATCTCGGAGAATTCGTGCGCGCCCATGCCAAAGAGCTCGCCGCCGATTTCGTGCTCTCGGCAGACGGCGCCATGTGGCGGCCCGACGAGCCTTCGGTGACGGTCGCCAATCGCGGCATCTGCGCGCTGGAGTTCGCCGTCACCGGGGCGGCCAAGGATCTGCACTCCGGACGCCACGGCGGCGGGGTCGCCAATCCGCTCCAGGCCATCTCGCGCCTCGTCGCGTCGCTCCATGACGAGCAGGGCCGCATCGCCGTGGCCGGCTTCTATGATTCGGTGCGCCCGCCGAGCAATGCGGCCCGCGCCGCCATCGCCGAGCTTCCCTTCAGCGAGGAGCGCTATTTCGCCGCAATCGGTGCGCCAGCCGGCGCGGGCGAGGCCGGCTATACCTTGCTGGAGCGCCAATGGCTGCGTCCGACCCTGGAGCTGAACGGGCTCTGGGGCGGCTATGAGGGGCCTGGGACCAAGACCGTGATCCCGACCGTCGCCCGGGCCAAGATCACCTGCCGCCTTGTGCCCGATCAGGAGCCGAAGGCGGTGACGGCCGCCATCGCCCGCCATCTGCGCGATCATTGCCCGCCGGGGGTGACGCTGGAGATCAATACCGACGATGGCCATGGCTCCAAGGCCTATGCCATCCCGGAAGATCATCAGGGCTTGATTCTCGCCGAGCGGGTGCTGAAGGAGGTCTATGGCAAGCCCTCCTTGCGTGTGCGCATGGGGGCGACCATCCCCATCGGCCTGATCTTCCGCGAGGCCCTGGGGGCGGAGACGGTCTTCTTCTCCTTCTCCACCGCGGATGAGGATTATCACGCGCCCAACGAATTCTTCCGGCTGCAACGATTGAGCGACGGGATGAAGGCCTGGATTCGCTATTGGGAGTTGCTGGGCCAACAAGGCTGGCGGCACCCGGCGAGCTAGAAAATCCGATTTCAACAGGGCCGCGCTCGATCCGGCGGCCGATGGACAGGAGGGGTGTGATGAAGCGTTTCTTGCGAAGGATTGCCGTTCTCGCCTTGCTCGGATTTGCTCTCGGCGTCGCGGGTCAGGCCCAGGCGCTCACCCGCGGCGGCAAGATGATCTATGCCCGCAATGCGGATTCCCTCCTTCTCGATCCGGTGCTGAACGAGCGCAATGTCGATATCTGGATCCTGAGCAATCTCTACGACACCTTGCTCGAGCCGACGCCCGACGGCCACAGCGTGCAACCGGGCCTCGCCGAGAGCTATCAACTCTCCGACGACGGTCTCACCTTCACCGCCAAGCTGCGGGCAAATCTCAAATTCGCCGATGGCTCGCCGATCACGGTCGACGATGTGAAATGGTCGCTGGACCGGGCGCGGGATCCGAAGAACGGCGCCTGGAACTTCACCTTGGAATCCATCGATTCCGTCACGACCCAGGGCACGGACATGGTGGTTCTGCATCTGAAGCATGCCGATCCGGCGCTGACGGCGGCGCTTGCCATCTTCAACACCTCCATCATGTCCAAGAAGCTATTCGAAGCCGCTCCAGGCGCCAATGATGCCGACAAGGCCAAGGCCTTCGCCGAGAAGCCCGTGGGATCGGGCCCCTTCATGCTCGACAGCTGGCAGCGCGGGACCCAGATGGTGCTGAAGCGCAATCCCTATTATTGGCAGATGGGCGAAGACGGCAAGGCGCTGCCCTATCTCGACGAGGTCGATTTCCAGATCATCCCCGATGACGCGACCCGGATCCTGAAGCTCCAGGCGGGCGAGATCGACGGGGCGGAATTCATTCCCTATGCCCGGGTCGCCGAGCTGAAGGGAGATCCCAATCTGAACATGGAGCTCTTCCCCTCGACCAAGGTGACCTATCTCACCTTGAACATCCGCCCGAAGCTGAAGGACGGCTCGTCCAATCCGCTGAGCGACGTGCGGGTGCGCCAGGCCCTCAACTACGCCATCGACAAGGATGCCCTCATCAAGGTCGTCACCTTCGGCGTGGGACAGCCCATGCGCTCCTACATGTCCTCCTCCACACCGCTCTTCTATGGCCCCTCGCCCGCCTATGCCTATGACCTGGACAAGGCCAAGGCTTTGCTGAAGGAGGCCGGCCAGGATGGCGGCTTCTCCCTGGAAGCCCAGGGCCTCGCCGGCAGCGGCGACGATTCCGCCAATCTCTCCACCATCCAGCAGATGTGGGCCCAGCTGGGCGTCAAGCTCAGCATCGTGCAGGCGGACAATGCCACGATGGTCTCGCGCTACGACGCCGCCGATTTCCAGATCCAGACCGGCTATTGGACCGACGACATCATCGACCCCAGCGAAATCACCTCCTATTTCGCTTATTTCCCGACGACGGAATCCCAGCATAGCGGCTTTGACGATCCGACCATCCAGGACCTCTTCGTCAAGAGCCAGAAGGAAGCCGACAAGACCAAGCGCGCCGATATGTACAAGCAGATCCAGGAGATCTACATGAAGTCGGCGCCGATCGTGTTCCTCTACCAGTCGCCCTATCCCGTGGCGCTGCGCAAATCAGTGCAGGGCTTCGTACAGATCCCGCTGGGCAACAACGTGTTCCTGCGGACGCATATGGAGAAGTAGGCGCCTGCTCCCTTTCCTTCGTCATTCCGGCGGAAAGCCGGAATTGACGGAAGAGAGGGTCAAACTGCTCAAGGGCGGTGAACCCATGGCCTTCCAACCATCCGACATCGACGCCGAGGCCCTGCGCCGGATGCTTGGTGCCGGCGGGCTCGAGGTGACGGTGGAGCGCGCGGCGCGAATCCTGCCGGTGGCCCTGGCGCTGCTGAAGGGTTGTGACCGGCTGGCGGCGCTCGATATCGAAGGACCCGGCGGGGCCGGTATCGCCCAAGCGCCGGATGCGTTGGCGTGAGCGAGATCGATTTCCTCTCAATCGCCGAGCTCGGCGCGCGCTATCGGAAGAAGGCACTTTCGCCCGTGGAGGTGACGCAGCGGGCGCTGGCGCGGATCAAGGCCCTCGACGGCACGCTCAACGCCTTCATCACCTTGTTGGAGAAGGAGGCTCTCGCCCAGGCCGCCACCGCCGAGCGCGAGCTGGCCAAGGGAGTCGATCATGGCCCCCTCCACGGCGTGCCGGTGGCAATCAAGGACCTGATCGCCGTCGCCGGCGCGCCCACCACCTTCGCCTCGCGGGCCGGCAGTCCGCAACATCCCACCGAGGATGCGGTGCTGGTGCGCAACCTCCGCAAGGCCGGGGCCGTGCTCATCGGCAAGACGAACCTGCTGGAATATGCCTATGGCGCCGTCCATCCGGACTATGGCCAGACCAACAATCCCTGGGATCCGCGACGCACCTCGGGCGGCTCCAGCGGCGGCTCGGCCGCCGCCGTGGCCGCGGGCCTCTGCTTCGGGGCCGTCGGCACTGATACGGGCGGGTCGATCCGCATCCCGGCCGCCTATTGCGGGGTGGTGGGGCTGAAGCCGAGCTTCGGCCTCGTCGATCTCGTCGGTGTCCAGGCGCTCTCCTGGTCCCTCGACCATGCCGGTCCGCTTGCCCGCCGGGTAGCCGATGCGGCGCGGCTGCTGGAGGGCATGACCGGCCGCCACTTCCCGGCCGGGCTCCATGGGCTGAAGGGTCTCAGGATCGGCGTCATGGACCATCCCGGCGAGAGCCGCTTCATCCAGCCGGCGGTCAAGGATCGCTTCGAGGCGACCCTCGCTGTTCTCGAGGCCGGCGGGGCCGAGATTGGCCCCGTCTCCCTGCCCGATCTGGACCACACCGCCGATGCGCTCCTCGCCATCCTGGAGCCCGAGGCGAGCGTGATCCACCAGCGCCTGATAGCCGCCGAGCCCGAGGATTTCGGCGAGATGACGCGGCTCCAGATCGAGGCCGGCTTCGCGCTCCCCGCCACCGCCTACATCCGCGCCCAGCAACTCCAGCGCGCCCTGGCACGGCGCTTCAGCCGGCTCTTCACCACGG
>DATHQQ010000167.1:0-2726 GCA_035482595.1 Verrucomicrobiia bacterium | reverse complement strand
GGGGCTGCGGCGGGGCGGGCTCCGGCGGCGGGGTCGGCTCCGGCGGCGGCGGCGCTTGGTCCGCCTGGGGCTCGGGCGGGGTGGGCGGCGTCGGTGTCGGCGGCGGGCTCGGCGCCTGGGGCGCCGGCGGCGGGGGCGTGTCCGCCGGCTTCACCACGGGCTTCGGCGTGTCGACGGGCTTCGGCGCCGTCGCCAGGTCCGCCACCGTAGCCAGCTGCACCGCCACGGGCTCGATCACCATCTGATCCGAGGCGAACAGATCGGGCAGACCGAAAAGCAGCAGCAGCACGATCGCCAGATGGAAGACGAGGGAGAGGGCGGAGCCGGTACGCATGGCCTAATTGCCGGATTTCTTCTTCTGGTTCTGAGTCTGATTCGGTGTTTGGGCCGCCTGGTTCTTGTCGGGCGGCATGTCGACGACGAGGGCCACCTGGGTGAAGCCCGCCGATTTGATCATGCCCATCACCTGCATCACCCGGCCGTAGTCGATGGCCTTGTCGCCCCGCACGAAGATCTTGGTGTCGGGCTTGTTGGCGGTGATTGCCTGGAGCCGCGGCACCAAAGCGTCGTCGCCGATCGAGGTCTCCTGCAGATAGATCTCGCCCTTGGCATTGACGGTAACGACCAGAGGCTCGTCGGGGTTGCTGAGGGGCTCAGCCTTGGTCTGGGGCAGATTGACGGGAATGCCGACAGTCAGCAACGGCGCCGTCACCATGAAGATGATGAGCAGCACCAGCATCACGTCGACCATCGGGGTGACGTTGATCTCCGCCATCGGCCGGAACTTGGCGCGCCGCCCGCGGCGGCCGTTGCGCCCGTTGCGGCTTCCCCCGGCGGCGAGGAAACCCGCCATCTATCGCTTCTCCTCGAGCTGGCGCGAGAGGATGGCGCCGAACTCCCCGGCGAAGGCTTCGAGGCGATTGCCGAAGCGGCTGATATCGCCCGAGAGCTTGTTGTAGGCGAGCACGGCGGGGATTGCGGCGACGAGGCCCAGCGCCGTGGCGAACAGCGCCTCGGCGATGCCGGGCGCCACCACGGCCAGCGTCGTGTTCTTGGAGGCGGCGATGGAGGCGAAGCTGTTCATGATGCCCCAGACGGTGCCGAAGAGGCCGACGAAGGGCGCAGAGGAGCCGACGGAGGCGAGGAAGGTCATATGCCGCTCGAGATGGTCGATCTCGCGGCCCAGCGTGATGTCCATCACCCGCTCGATGCGCTCCTGCAAGCTCATGCGCATGTTCTCGGTCGCGGCCAGCCCCTTGGCGGCGCTGCGCCGCCATTCGCGCATGGCGGCGACGAAGATCGCCGACATGGGGTCGGGCGCCTTGGTCTCCAGCCGGTCGAACAGCACCTCGAGCGAGCCGCCGGACCAGAAGGCCTCCTCGAACTGCTTGGCCTGGTTGCGCAGGCGGCGCAGACGCAGCGCCTTGTCGAAGATGATGGCCCAGGTCCAGAAGGAGGCCAGCAGCAGCAGGATCATGACGAGCTTGACGATGGTGTCGGACTGCAGGAACAGGCTGATCACCGAGAGATCCTGGCCCGGCGGCAGGGGCATGCTGCCCGGAAGCATGCCGGCTTCCAGCGGGGTGGTGGGCGTGGCGGGGACAGTCTGGTCCATCGGCTAAACGAGCTCCTTGGAAATGCGTACATTGTTGAGGGCGGCGCGCACCGGCTCGGGCAGGCGCGTCGGCCGACCCAGGCGGCTGACACAGGCGATGCGCAGGCGAAGCCGCGCCAGCAGTTCCTCCCCGCGGTGGACCTGCTGGTCGAGGCGAATGACGGCGGCGCCGACGGCGAGCACCCGGGTCTCCACCGTCAGCAGATCGTCGAGCAATGCCGGCTTCAGATAGTCGATCTCGCAACGGCTGACGGCGAAGGCGGCGTCGAAGGCTTCGCCGAGCTCGCGATGGTTGGAGCCGGATTGCCGCATCATCTCGGTACGCGCCCGCTCGGCGAATTTCAGGTAATTGGCGTAGTAGACGATGCCGGCGGCATCGGTGTCCTCGTAGTAGACGCGGATCGGGAAGCGGTGGACCTCAGACATCGACGTCCTCCGCGCCGCTGCCGGCGGAAGGCGCGCCCTCGCTCAGCAGATCGAGCTGCGGGGAGCGCTGCGGCTCCGGCAATCCCAGATAGCGGAAGCCCCCCAGGGTCAGCATGCGGCCGCGCGGCGTGCGCTGGAGCAGGCCTTCCTGGATCAAATAGGGCTCGATCACCTCCTCGATCACGTCGCGCTGCTCGGAGAGGGCGGCGGCGAGCGTTTCCACCCCCACCGGACCACCGCTGTAATTGGCGGCGATGCAGCCGAGATAGCGGCGGTCCATGGCGTCGAGCCCGCGATTGTCGACCTCGAGCCGGTTGAGCGCGAGATCGGCGATGCGCGCATCCACCGCCTCATCGCCCGCCACGGCGGCGAAGTCGCGCACCCGGCGCAGCAGCCTTCCGGCGACCCGTGGCGTGCCGCGGGCACGGCGCGCGATCTCCCCCGCCCCGCTGGCCGAGAGCGAGAGGCCGAGAAGCCCCGCGGCGCGGCCGACGATGCGCTCGAGCTCGGCCGGCGTATAGAAATTGAGCCGCAGGGGAATCCCGAAGCGCTCGCGCAAGGGGGTGGTGATCAGGCCCGAGCGCGTCGTCGCTCCGATGAGCGTGAAGGGCGGCAGATCGATGCGCACGGAGCGCGCCGCCGGCCCTTCGCCGATGATGAGGTCGAGCTGGAAATCCTCCATGGC
>DATHQQ010000166.1:0-2280 GCA_035482595.1 Verrucomicrobiia bacterium | reverse complement strand
GTCCCTCACCGGCCTCGACCAGACCAATATGGAATTCTTCAATCCCTCCAACGCCTTCGATGCCGAGGGCCTGACCCAGCTCACCGAACAGATCGAGCGGCGCAAGAAGATCCGCAACGACATCGAGCAGGACACGATGATCGAGATCCGGAACAAGAATCTGGAGGCGGAGAAGCAATCCCTCATCATCGACCAGGCGAGCGAGGCCGCCCGGCTGGAGCATGAGCAGACGCTCGAGACCCGCCGTGCGGGGCAGCGGGCCGAGCTGGCGCGCGAGCGCGCCCAGCAGGAGCAGCAGGCCGAGCAGGCCCAGATCGCCGCCCGCCACGAAGTCGAACGCTCGCGCATCGCGACGGATCTCGCCTTGCAGGGCGACCGCATCCATCAGGAGCAGGAGATTCAGCGCCTGGAAGTCGAGCGCCGCAAAGCCCTGGAGCTGGCGGAACAACAGCGCGCCATCGCCATCGCCCAGGCCTCCCGATCCCAGTCCGAAGCCCAGGCCGAGGCGGAGCTGGCCCGGGCCAAGGCCGTGTCGGCAGAGGAGAAGGTGTTCAGCGCCCGGGAGACCGAGGTGGCCGAGCGACGTAAGGCGATCGAGCTGATCCAGGCGGCGCAGGATGCCGAGCGCGACGCGCTGCGCATCAAGATCGGTGCCGAGGCCGAGCGGCTGGCATCCGCCGACCGCGCCGAGGCCCAGCGCACGCATGCCGAGGCGGAGGCGGAATCCGAAAAGATCCGGGCCCTGGCGTCACGGCTGCGCTACGAGATCGAGGCCGAGGGCACGCGCCTCATGAACGAGGCCCAGAACACCCTCTCGCCGGAATCACGCAGTTCGGCTACGCGGCGGTACCTGCTCGACCGGCTGGAGGGGATCATCCGCGAAAGCGTCCGGCCCATGGAGAAGATCGACAGCATCAAGATCCTGCATCTCGATGGGCTCGGCGGCGGCAATTCGCGCGCCGGCGCCGAGGGCAGTGGCAATTTCGCCGATAGCATGGTCAATAGCGCGCTACGCTACAGGGCCCAGGCGCCCCTGGTGGATTCGCTGCTGAAGGAGATGGGGCTCAGCGGCAGCGACCTCACCAAGCTCGGCAATATGATGCGCGAGCCGGTGGGCGCCGATGGCGACGACGAGCTGAAATAGGTTCAAACGGGAGGAAACGACATGGTGAAGATCCATATATCGAGCGTCATCGACGCCCCGGCCGATCGGGTCTGGGCGGCGATCCGGGATTTCAACGCCTTGCCCAAATGGCACCCCGCCATCAAGGACAGCCACATCGAGGGCGGGCTGCCCGCCGATCGCGTGGGCTGCATCCGCAATTTCAACCTAAAGGACGGCGGCAATATCCGCGAGCAGCTGCTGACCCTCTCGGACTACGACTACACCTACACCTATTCGATCCTCGAATCGCCGTTAGGGGTGCGCAACTACATCGCGACCCTGAAGGTAACGCCCATCACCGACGGCAATCGGACCTTCGCCGAATGGACGGCGGAGTTCGATTGCGACCCCGACAAGGCCCAGGCGCTGGCCGACGGCATCGGCAATGGCGTGTTCCAGGGCGGCTTCGACGGGTTGAAGCGACAGTTTGCCGGACGCTGACGCGAGACCCTAGAGGCGGCGCATGGTTCAGGTCCGCCGGAGCACCGTCATCGATGCACCGATCGATGCGGTCTGGGGAATGCTGCGCGATTTCAACGGCCATGAGCGCTGGCATCCCGCCGTGGCGGAAAGCCGCATCGAGGAGGGCCGGCGGCCCGACGAGATCGGCTGCGTCCGCCGCTTTCGCCTGACCTCCGGCGGCGAGCTGCGCGAGCAGCTGCTCCGTCTATCCGACCACGATCACAGCTTCACCTATTGCATCCTGGAAGCACCCATCCCGCTGATCGACTATGTGGCGACCCTGCGCCTCAAGCCCATCACCGACGGCAGGCGCACCTTCTGGGAATGGAGCTCCGGCTTCCGCACCCCGCCGGGGGAGGAATCCGCTTTGGCCGCGCTGGTCGGCGACCAGATCTACGAGGCGGGTTTCGATGCCATCAAGGCGGCCTTCGGCCAGCCGCCGGGCCTCAGGCTACGCAGCAGCGCCGCACAGGCGCCCGCCTCCATCGCTGGCGATCGCGCCATCGACGGCAATGGCATGGTGGTCGAGCGCTTCGGCGGGCCGGAGGTGATGCATTGGGAGCGGATCGCCGCCGCGCCGCCGGGCCTGGGCGAGGTCCGCCTGAAGCACAGCGCCATCGGGCTCAACTACATCGATGTCTATACCCGCAGCG
>DATHQQ010000165.1:0-4575 GCA_035482595.1 Verrucomicrobiia bacterium | reverse complement strand
AAATCGATCTGCAGCAGGCTGAAGTTGAAGAGGCTCACCATCCGGGCGGTGCGGTCCACCAGGGTATGGGCGCTGGCGCGGATCACGCCGAAGACCTCCTGGCCGCCGTCGCTGGGTTTCACGGCAACCGCGGCACGGAATTTCAGGAAGCCGCCGTCCCAGCTGTCGACCTGCGGCTGGTAGACGGTCAGGGTACCGCCGGTGATCTGCATCTGGCGCGGCCAGGGATCGGGATTCGTCGGCACGGCTGCCGCGCTCTGCTGCAGGGCGACCAGGAACAGGCCGAGCAAGGCGACGACATGCATCGCCACGACAGCCGGAAAGCGCGCCTTCATGCCCTGCCTCCGTCGACAAAACACCCGCCGCCCTCCGCTCAGCGAAGACTGACCAGAGGGCGGCGGCAATAATATCTTACTGGCCCTGCCGGCGGCCATAGCCGCCGGCTCGCGCCCAGTCACATTTAGGTTGGGTCACATTTAGGTTGGCTATCGACCCCAGGCTTCGACGACGGCCCTCGAGAGTTCGCCGCGCAGCTCGGCCGCCGCGGACAGATGTCCGTCCTTGGCGGTGATGCCCGACATGTTGTACCCCACGCCGTAGAGCGCCTGGTTGTATTCGTCGCCCGGCCAGAGCTTGGTACCCTGGAGCCCGCCGCCCGCGACGAGGCCTTGGGCCGTCGCGACCGAGATCACTTCGATGCCGCTGCCGATGCTGCCGGCGGTCGCTCCCTCCACGCCGAGATTGGCCAAGGCGAAGCCGCCCGACCCGCCCAACCGTGTGGCGCCGTCCAGGAGCTGGTCGACGCCGGCATCTGTCATGATGACCATGACCAGGCTCTCATCCTCGCCGCCGGCTTCGAAGCCGAGGCCCACGCCCCCGATATGGAGGAAGACCGGATCGCTCCAGGACTCGCCGTGGCGGCGCAACAGGACTCCCTGGCCGCCGGAGGCGGTCAGCAGGAATCCACCCTGGACGTCATGGGGCACGATGTAGATGGCGCGCGCGCCGCCGAGCAGGTTGCGAACCGCCTGCCATTTTGGATTGACGAGGAAATTGCGGACCGATTTGGTCGCCGATTGCACCAGGCCGTTCGCCTGGGTCTGGTCATCCGCCCGGGCGACGCCCCCGATGCCGGCGAGGAGGCCGAAGGCGAGGGCGCCAGCGAGTGCGTGACGAAGCAGCGCGCGGCGGGCGCGCTTGCCCGGCGCTGGTATTGCAAATGTCATAAACGAATCTCCCTGTTGCGTGTAAAGCGCCTGTTCTTACGGCCGAACGCCGCTCGCAACAAGGGCGACTTCTATCTCGCGGGGGCTGTGCTAGGTTTTGCCGCCCCGCAATGACAGGCAAGCGGGACAATGGCGCAAAGGAGGTTCGGATGCTTGTTCGATCGGCGATCGGCCGGCGTGGCACTGCCCTGGCGGCGCCGGCGCTGCTGGCCCTGCTGGTGTCCTGCAGCAGCCCCGGGGGCATGCCCGGCGGCACCTTGCCGCCGCCCAATGTCGTCATCGTGACCCAGAAGGAGCCGCCGCCGCCCCAGGCCGAAACCATCCCGCCGCCGCCCGCGGCCGCGGCGTCCGAGTATTTCGTCTGGGAGCCCGGCCATTGGCATTGGACCGGCACCGGCTTCGTCTGGATTCCCGGCCACTATATCGAGCGGGTGTATCAAGGCCGCGTCTGGGTCCATGGCGGCTGGACCTATAGCGATCTCACCTGGACCTGGACGCCTGGCCACTGGAGCTGACCCGGAGGCTGGGTCGCCGCATCAGGACCCGCCTTTCAGCGCCGTGACGGCGGTGGCGACATCGCGGCTGAGTGCGGCGAGATCCTGGCTCATGGCCGCCACCTGGGCATCATAGGGGCGGGGATTGTCGGTCTGGCCCGCTCCCGGGGGTGCGGGCTGGCTGTAGCTCGACCGGCGCATGAGCAGCACCGTGCCATCCTTGGGGTTGACGATGCTCCAGAAGACGTTGAGCACCGAGCTGCCGTCCTTGTCCTGCTCGAACCGGCTGACGTCCAGGGTGACCTGATAGTCGACCGGCGCACCGTCCTTCCACGGGTAGAGGGAGATCCTGTCGGTCGCGAGCAGATTCGACAGATTGGTCGCCAGGACCCGGGTGATGTTGTCGTTCAGATCTCCGCCCCATTGATCGAAATTGGCCTGGTCCAGGCTATTGGCCTCGACGCTGGTGACGATCTGCGGGCGGTCGAGATATTTCGGCAGAGTGATCGGGCCGATGCCGATGGCGACGCCGCTGGGCGAGGTCGCGGCCGGCTTTTCCGTCGTGGCCGTCAGCACATAGAGCCGAGTGGGCTTGTCGCAGCCGGCAAGGGCGAGCAGGACCAGGCCGGCAAGCATGAGAGCGGGAGTGGGGCGCATGGCTGCTTCCGTTATGGCTATCTGTTGCCGGTCAGCAAGGCGTTGGGATTGCGCTGGATGTATTCGGCGAAGACGCGGATCGCCCGGGCCGCCGATTTGAGCTCGGTGAGCGTGCTGTTGAGCTCGAAATAGATCGGCGAGCCCGGTGAGATGACGCGCTGTGCCGCCAGGAAGAGCGACTGCGCCTGATCCAGCGCGGCGCTGGTCTTCGCCAGCATCTGTAGCGCGGGACCGACGAGGCGCGGCAGGTCGCGGTCGAGATCGTCGACAAGCTTGCGGCCCTGGAGCAGCACGATGTTCAGGTTCTGCAGCGGCTCGCCCTCGCGCAGCTCGAGCCGCTTGCGGGCTTCCTGGAGCATCCGGCTCGCATCGCTCGAGGCGCCCATCACGCTGTCGGTGAGCGGCTTGACCTGGGCGTCCACATCGCCGACGAGCCCGCCGGCTTGCTTGACCACGGTCTGGGTGTCCTTGAGCATCTGATTGGCCGTGCCGATGGCATCCAGCAGCGCGCTCGAGATCTTCTCGAGGGGGAGCTTGCTGAGCTTCGCCAGCAAACTGGAGAGATTCGCCTTCAGCAGGTCGATGTCGGAGGGAATCGTCGGCAGCTCCAATTCATCGGTGGCGACCGCGACCATATGGATCGGCGTATCCGGGTAGAAATCGAAGTCGACGCTGGTCTGTCCCGTCACGAGGGACTGGATCTTGAGCTGCGCCCGTAGGCCGCGCTGCACCAGCTCCTTGATGTTGGTCTCGCTGCGCTTGCCGCTTATGATCTGGAATTTCGCGGGGTCGAGCTCGATGTAGACGGGAATCCGGAGCTTCTGCTCCCGGATGTCGTATTGAATGACAATCCTGGTGACGGTGCCGACCTTCACCCCGCGAAACGTGACCGGGGAGCCGACGTCGAGCCCGGCGAGCGATCCCGCGAAGTACAGCACTGCCTTTTCCCGCGGGGCGAAGTACTGGCCGCTCCCGAAGGCCAGCAGACCGGCGATCACCAGGACGATGGCGCCGAGGACGAAGCCCCCGATGAGCTTGGGATTCCCCCTCTTGCTCATGGCGCAGGCGCTCCGGCATGAACAGCCGCCTCCAGCCCGCCGCGCAGCAGGAAGTTGCGCACGCGCGGATCGGGGCATTCGTCGCGGAGCTTCCTCGGGTCGCCCTCAGCGATCATCGTCTTGCTGTCGGTGTCCAGGAAGATGGAATTGTCGCCGATGGCGAAGATGCTGGCCAGTTCATGGGTGACCACGGCGATGGTAGCGCCGAGGCTGTCGCGCAGCTCCAGGATCAGATCGTCGAGCAGGCGAGAGCTGATGGGATCGAGCCCGGCCGAGGGCTCGTCGAAGAACAGGATCTCCGGATCGAGCGCCATGGCGCGGGCGAGGCCGGCGCGCTTGCGCATGCCGCCGCTGATCTCCGAGGGGTAGAAATCCTCGAAGCCGGCGAGGCCGACGAGAGCCAGCTTGAGCGAGGCCACGCCCTGGATCTCCGCGTGGCTGAGATCGGTGAACTCGCCCAGCGGCAGGGCCACGTTTTCCGCCAGCGTCATGGAGCTCCACAGCGCGCTGCTCTGATAGAGGATGCCAAAGCGCCGCATCAGGCGCTCCTGCTCCGCCGGATCGGCCTTCCAGAAATCGCGATCGTCGTAGAGAACCTCGCCCCGGGCGGGGGGCTTGAGGCCGACGAGATGCTTCAGCAGCGTGCTCTTGCCGCAGCCGCTGGGGCCCATGATGATGAAGATCTCGCCGTGCCGGATGGTGAAATTGAGATCCCGCTGGATGACGAAATCGCCATAGGCCATGTCCAGGTTACTGACCGTGACATGCGGCTTTCGGGCCGGTGGCTCGCCGGCCGTTTGCTCGCTGATTTGGGGGGCGGGCGCCATGGCGGAATCGTTCATCTCAGATGCCGAGCGCGTTGGTAAGGACGGCGAAGACGCCGTCGGTCACGATGATGAAGACGATGGCCGTCACCACCGCAGAGGTGGCGGCGAAGCCGACGGCCGAGGCGCTGCGCCCGGATTGGATCCCTCGCATGCAGCCGCAGATCGCCACCAGCACGCCGAAGACCGAGCTCTTGAAGATGCCGACCGAGAAATCCGCAAGCCCGACGCCGTTGACGGTCTGATTGACATATTCCGCGACGGAGAGCTTCAACATGCCGATGCCGACAAGCGCCCCGCCGAGAATGCCCATGAG
>DATHQQ010000164.1:0-4877 GCA_035482595.1 Verrucomicrobiia bacterium | reverse complement strand
GACATGGCGCGCTCGGTGAAGGGCGAGGTCGTGAGCTCGACCTTCGACGAGCCGGCGGTGCGCCACGTCCAGGTCGCCGAGATGGTGATCGAGAAGGCCAAGCGCCTGGTCGAGCATAAGCGCGATGTGGTGATCCTGCTGGATTCCATCACCCGTCTCGCCCGCGCCTACAACACCGTCGTGCCCAGCTCCGGCAAGGTGCTGACCGGCGGCGTCGATGCCAATGCCTTGCAGCGGCCCAAGCGCTTCTTCGGCGCCGCCCGGAATATCGAGGAGGGCGGCTCGCTCACCATCATCGCGACCGCGCTGATCGATACCGGCAGCCGCATGGACGAAGTGATCTTCGAAGAGTTCAAGGGCACCGGCAATTCGGAAATCATCCTCGACCGCAAGCTCTCCGACAAGCGCACCTTCCCGGCGATCGACATCACCAAGTCGGGCACCCGCAAGGAAGAGCTGCTGGTCGACAAGGGCACCCTCAGCAAGATGTGGGTGCTCCGCCGCATCCTGATGCCCATGGGCGTGGTGGATGCCATGGAGTTCCTGGTCGACAAGCTGAAGCATTCGAAGACCAATTCCGATTTCTTCCAGTCGATGAATCAGTAGGCGCTCGCGATGCGGCGGCTTTGGACGGCGGCCCTCGCTCTGATGGTCGCCGGGCTTCTGCCGGCGAGCTTCGCTGCGCGGGCGCAGGATGCGGTCGCACCCGACGATCCGGTGCTGATCCGAAGCATGAGCCAGCTCTGCCTGCGGGCGGCGCTGAGCTCGGGCGGGGTCGACAAGAGCACCAAGGGCTATTGCGATTGCGTGGCGCCGATCTTCGCGCGCCATATGACGCCAGACTCCCGCTACAGACTCGCGGTCCAGAATCGCATGGACGTGCGCCCCACTTATGACGACGACAAGACCACCTTCGACGATGTCATGAAGGCTTGCCCGCCGAAGAATTGAGGCGGCTCTGTCGCGGCGTAACGCGAACCGGCCCCTGCCTTCGCGGGGGCAAACTTCACCGCCGACCATGACGGCGGCGGGACTTGTCGGCTACGATTGCCTGATCGCGTGAATCTGGTGGTACCTCATGCGTTGCGGGCGCTGCGGGGAAGAGAATCGCGAAGGCCGCAAGTTCTGCGCCGGCTGTGGCGCCGAGCTGGGCTGGGCCTGTCCCGATTGCAGCTTCGTCAATGAGGCCGGCGCGGGCTTCTGCGGCGGCTGCGGCAAAGCCCAGCCCGAGGCCAAGCCTGCGCCGGCGGCCGAGCAAGCCAGTGCCAGCCCGTCGCCCGAGGTCGTGGGCGAACGGCGCCAGGTCGCCATCCTCTTCGCCGATCTCTCGGGCTTCACCGCGCTTTCCGCACGGCTCGATGCCGAGGATCTGCGCCGCCTGGTCGAGGCCTTCTATGCCCGGACGGAAGCGATCATCTCGCTCTATGGCGGTAGCGTCGACAAGCATATCGGCGATGCGGTCATGGCTCTCTTCGGCGCCCCGGTCGCCCATGGCGACGACAATCAGCGCGCGCTCGGCGCCGCCCTCGACATCGCCGCCACGGCAAGCGAGATCGCCGAGCCCGGCGGCGCGCCTCTGGCGGCCCATGTCGGCATCGCCATGGGCGAGGTCGTCGCCGGTGGCATCGGTCGCGGCTATACGGTGCTGGGGGATGCCGTCAATCTTGCTTCGCGGCTGGTGGGACTCGCCGGTCCCGGCGAGGTGGTGATCGCCGAGGCGCTGCAGCGTCAGCTCGAAGGCCGGATCCGGGCCGTCGCCCTGCCGCCGGCCAGCCTCAAAGGTATCGCGTTGCCGGTCGTCGCCTGGCGTGTCGAGGGGCTGGAGGCCGCGCGACGGCCGACCAGCCCCTATGTCGGCCGCGAGACCGACCGGCGCCTTCTGGCCGGCTTGCTGGAGGACTGTCGCAGAGATGGCCGCGGGCGCGTGATCGTGCTGCGCGGAGAAGCCGGGATCGGAAAGAGCCGGCTGATCGAGGAGACCATAACCGAGGCCCGCGGCCGCGGCTTTGCCGTCCATAAGGCCCTCGTGCTGGATTTCGGCGCCGGCAAGGGCCTCGACGCCCGAGGCCTGCTGACCCGCAGTCTGCTGGGCCTTTCGCCTGACAGCGATGAAGCGGCCCGGCGAGCGGCGGCCGAGAAGGCCGCGGCATCGGACCTGCTGCGCCCCGAGGAACGCGCGACCCTGCAGGATCTCCTCGCCCTGACAGCCGAGGGGGAGGCGCGCCAGCTGATGCAGGCGATGGACGAGGCGACCCGCCAGGCCCGCCGGCGCGCCTTCCTCGCGGGGCTGGTGACACGCCTGGCGGGGCAGCGCCCGACCCTGGTGGCGATCGAGGATCTGCATTGGGCCGAGCCGCTCCTGCTGGAGGATTTGGCCGCCCTCGGCCAGGCGACGGCCGCGGCACCCCTGCTGCTGGCGCTCTCCACCCGGCCCGAGGGCGACCCGCTGGACCGCGCCTGGCGGGCCAAGGTTGGGCCCGCTTCCATCAGCACGATCGATCTGGCGCCCCTCTCGGCAGCGGAATCCGCGCTTCTGGCGAGGGCACATCTGGAGAGCGGCGACCGGCGCATCGCCGCCTGCATCGAGCGCGCGGGCGGCAACCCCTTCTTCCTGGAGCAGCTGCTGCACCACACCGGCGAGATGACGGGCGCCTCGGTGCCGGCCTCGGTGCAGAGCCTGGTGCTGGGACGGGCGGATCTCTTGCCGCCCGGGGAGAAACATGCGCTGCGGGCAGCCTCGGCCCTCGGCCAGCGCATGCCCATCGAGGCGCTCCGTCACCTCCTGGGCGATGCCGGTTATGAACCCGCCTATCTGGTCGATCAGCAATTCATGCGCCGGGAAGGCAGCGAGCTGGCCTTCGTTCATGCCCTCGTGCGCGACGGCATCTATGGCTCGCTTCTGAAGACCCGCCGGCGCGAGCTGCACCGTGCCGCGGCGGCCTGGTATGGCCCGCGCGATCTGGCGCTTGGCGCCCAGCATCTGGAGCTCGGAGAGGATCCGGGCGCGGCGGACGCCTATCGGGCCGCGGCGGAAGCGGCCGCCGCGGACTATCGCAGCGAGCTGGCCCTCGACTTGGCCAGCCGCGGCTTGGCCTTGGCGGCGGCGCCCGCCACGCGCGTCGCTCTCGCCAATCTCAGCGGCGAGCTGCTCCAGGGCCTTGGCCGCACGGAAGAAGCCGTCACCGCCTTCCGCGCCGCCTTGAAGGATGCGGCGCTGGGACGGCCGCGGCTGCGCGCCTGGCTCGGCCTGGCTCAGGGCCTCTCGGTGCTCGATCGCCTCGACGAGGCATCGGCCCTTCTCGCCGAGGCCGAAGCTGAGGCGAAGGCCCGGGATGTTGCGGCCGATGGAATGGCGGTCGAGCTCTCGCGACTGCACACCCTGCGCGCCAATATCCACTTCCCCCGGGGCGAGATCGAGCGCTGCCTCGCCGAGCACAGCGAGGCGTTGCGGCTGGCCGAAGCGGCCGGCGCCGGCGAGGAGCAGGCCCGTGCCCTCGGCGGGCTCGCCGACGCCTATTACATGCGCGGCCTCTACAGGACCACGGAGCAGATGTTCCGGCGCTGCGTCGATCTCAGCGCCGCCCAGGGCTTCAAGCGGATCGAGGCGGCCAATCTATCCATGCTGGCGATCATGATGTTCTTCGAGCTGCGCTTCTCCGAGGCGCTGGCGGTCGCCGATCGCGGCGTGGCGCTGGCCGATCAGATCGGGCATCGCCGCGCGGCCATGATCGCCCATCACGCCCGCTTCTTCCTCTGCTTCGACACGGGCGAACTCGCCGAGGCGCGCCGATCCGTCGATGCAGCACTGGAGATCGCCGAGGCATTGCGGGCCCGGCGCTTCATCGCCGAAGGTCTGTTCTTCCGCGCCCTGCTGGAGCAGGCCACCGGCGATGCCCGCGCGCGAGATACGCTGGAGGAAGGCAATGCGATCGCGCGCGAGCATCCCTTCTATTTGCTGCCACTGGGGCTGGCGCTGTTGGCCACGATGACAGCCGATGCGCAGAAGCGAACCGCCGCCCTGGCCGAAGGCGAGACGCTGATCGCTACCGGCGCCGTCAGCCACAACATCCCGCTGTTCAATCGCTACGCGATCGAGGCCTGCCTTGCGGCCAAGGACTGGTCGGGCGCCGAACGCTACGCGGCCGCCCTGTTGGCGGGCATGGCGGCCGAGCCGCGGCCGATGACCGATTTCATCGCGGCGCGCGCTCGCGCGCTGGCCGCGGTCGGGCGTGGCCAGGGAGACGCCGCTGAGATTTCCCGTCTCCTTGCCGAGGTGCGCCGCACCGGCTGGCACGCCATGGTGCCGGCCCTGGAGGCGGCGCTTCGGTAAGCGTCACCGCGGCCAGCACCTCGCCCATGTAGCGTTTTTCAGGGCAGCAGGATGGTCGAGCCGGTGGTCTTGCGCGCCTCGAGATCGCGATGGGCCTGGGCCGCCTCCTTCAGCGGATAGGTCTGGTGGATCTCGATCTTGACCGCGCCCTTGAGGACGACGTCGAACAGCGCCAGGGCCGACTCGACCAGCTCCTCGCGGGTGGCGACATAGGCCATCAGGGAGGGGCGGGTGAAATAGAGCGAGCCCTTGGCCGAGAGGATCACCGGCTCGAAGGGCGGCACCGGACCGGAGGCATTGCCGAAGCTGACGAACATGCCGCGCGGCGCCAGGCTGTCGAGGGAGGCCTGGAAGGTATCCTTGCCGACGCCGTCATAGACCACCGGCACGCCCTTGCCGCCGGTCAGCTCGCGCACGCGCTTGGCAATGTCGTCCTTGCGGGAGTCCAGCACATGATCGCAGCCATGGGCCTTGGCGAGCGCCATCTTCTCCGGGCTGCCGGCGGTGCCGATGACGATGGCGCCGATATGCTTCAGCCATTGGCTGG
>DATHQQ010000163.1:0-10107 GCA_035482595.1 Verrucomicrobiia bacterium | reverse complement strand
GTCACCGGCTCGGGCAAGACCTTCACCATGGCCCATGTCATCCAGCATCTGCAGCGCCCGACCCTGATCCTGGCGCCCAACAAGACCCTGGCCGCCCAGCTCTATGGCGAGATGAAGAGCTTCTTTCCCGAGAATGCGGTGGAGTATTTCGTCTCCTACTACGACTACTACCAGCCCGAGGCCTATGTGCCGCGGACCGACACCTATATCGAGAAGGAGAGCTCGATCAACGAGCAGATCGACCGCATGCGCCATTCGGCCACCCGCGCGCTGTTCGAGCGGCGCGACGTGATCATCGTCGCCTCGGTCTCCTGCATCTACGGCATCGGGTCGCCCGAGACCTATTCGACCATGACCGAGACGCTCGCCGTCGGGCAGGAGGTCGACCGCCAGAAGCTTTTGCGCCGGTTGATCGAGCTGCATTACAAGCGCAACGATGCCAATTTCCAGCGCGGCTCCTTCCGCATCCGCGGCGATTCCCTGGAGATCTTCCCCGCTCATATGGAAGACCGGGCATGGAAGCTCTCGCTCTTCGGCGATGAGATCGAATCGATCTGGGAATTCGATCCTCTCACCGGCGAGCGCATGGTCGATCTTCCCGAGATCAAGCTCTACGCCAACAGCCACTACGTCACGCCGAAGCCCACCCTCTCCCAGGCGGTGAAGCTGATCCAGCAGGAGCTGAAGGTCCGGCTGGAGGAGCTCAACAAGGCGGGCAAGCTGCTGGAGGCCCAGCGCCTGGAGCAGCGGACCAATTTCGATGTCGAGATGATCGAGGCCACGGGCAGCTGCGCGGGCATCGAGAACTACTCGCGCTTCCTGACGGGGCGGCACCCCGGCGAGCCGCCGCCGACCCTCTTCGAATACATTCCCGAAGATGCGCTTCTCATCGTCGACGAGAGCCATGTCACCGTGCCCCAGATCGGCGGCATGTACCGCGGCGACTACGCGCGCAAATCGACCTTGGCCGAGTTCGGCTTCCGCCTGCCCTCCTGCATCGACAACCGCCCGCTCAAATTCGAGGAATGGGAGATCATGCGGCCGCAGACAACCTATGTCTCGGCCACGCCGGGCAAATGGGAGATGGAGCGCACCGGCGGCGTCTTCGTCGAGCAGGTCATCCGCCCGACCGGCCTGATCGACCCGGTCTGCATCATCCGCCCGACGGAGACCCAGGTCGACGATGTGGTGGCCGAATGCCGCGCCTGCGCGGCGAAGGGCCAGCGCGTGCTGATCACCACCCTCACAAAGCGTATGGCCGAGGATCTGACCGAATACATGCATGAGAACGGCGTGCGGGTGCGCTACATCCATTCCGACGTCGAGACGCTGGAGCGCATCGAGATCATCCGCGATCTCAGGCTGGGCGCCTTCGATGTGCTGATCGGCATCAACCTGCTGCGCGAGGGCCTCGACATTCCCGAATGCGCTTTGGTGGCGATCCTGGATGCGGACAAGGAGGGCTACCTGCGCTCCCAGACCTCCCTCATCCAGACCATCGGCCGGGCGGCGCGCAATATCGACGGGCGGGTCATCCTCTATGCCGATGTGATGACCCAGTCGCTGAAGGCGGCGCTGGCCGAGACCGATCGCCGCCGGGAGAAGCAGGAAGCCTATAACGCCGCCAACGGCATCACGCCGGAATCGGTGCGCAAATCCATCGGCGACATCCTGCAGAGCGTCTATGAGCGCGACCGGGTCACCGTCGATACCGGCGTCTCCGGCGAGACCCATCTGCTGGGCCATAATCTGCAGGCAACCATCGCCGATATGGAAAAGAAGATGCGCCAGGCGGCGTCCGATCTCGAATTCGAGGAGGCGGCCCGCCTGCGCGACGAGATCCGCCGCCTCGAGGCCCTCGATCTCGGCGTCTCGGATTCCGCCAGCCCGCGGCCGCGCTCCACCGCCGGCACTGCGGGCCGGGTCACCGGCGGCGGATTCGGCGGCAAGAATGTCGGCCGGCCCAGCGGCGGCGGGCCGGGTGGGCGTCCCAGAGGGGTGCGTCCCAAAGGGGGGCGTCCCGGCAGCGGGCGGCGCTGAGGCGCTTGAGGGAGGAAAGACGATGAACAAGCCGGCGGCGCCAGCCATGCCCGCTCTCGACCCCGCCACCGTCGTGCCGCGCAGCGGCAGCAGCTATCCCGCGCCCTATCGCGAGGCGGTTGCCAGGCGCGAGAAGCGGGCGCTGGGCGATGCATTGGGGCTCAGTCATTTCGGCGTCAATCTGGTGCGCTTGCCGCCAGGCGCCGCCTCGGCACAGCGTCACTGGCACAGCGCCGAGGACGAGTTCGTCTATATTCTCGAAGGCGAGGTCGAGCTCGTGACCGATGCCGGCGCCCAGCGCCTGACCGCGGGCATGGCGGCGGGCTTTCCCGCTGGCCGTCCCGACGGGCATCAGCTCGTCAATCGCTCGGCCCAGGACGTGGTCTATCTCGAGGTCGGCGATCGCCAAGCGGGCGATGAGATCGACTATCCTGGCATCGATCTTCGCCTGCTCCATCGCAACGGCCGGGACTTCTTTGCCCATAAGGACGGAACGCCATGGTAGCCCGCACGCGGTCTCTCTCACTTGACCGAGGCTTCAGCCGGAGGGACGCTCTGCAGCCATGACCCAGAACGACGAACCGACGACCAACCAGAAGGTCGAGAAGACCGACGCCGAATGGCGCGCCCGGCTGACCCCCGAGCAATATCGGGTCGCCCGCCAACATGGTACCGAGCGTGCCTTCACGGGCGCCTATTGGGATCACCATGACAATGGCGTCTACACCTGCGTTTGCTGCGGCGCGCCGGTGTTCGATTCCGCAAGCAAATACGATTCCGGCACGGGCTGGCCGAGCTTCTCGCAGCCGGCCGATCCCCAGACGGTCGAGACCCAGGTGGACCGCAGCCTGTTCATGACCCGCACGGAGGTTCACTGCGCGCGCTGCGCCGCCCATCTCGGCCATGTCTTCCCCGATGGGCCGAAGCCCACCGGCGAGCGCTACTGCATCAATTCCGCCGCCCTTGGCTTCAAGCCGAGAAAGCCGTGAAGGTCCTGGTGGTCTTCGACCATCCGCGGCGACATTCCTTTTGCGGCGCGGTCCTGGACGAGCTCGTCGCCGGCCTGGCCGAGGGCGGCCATGATGTTGAGATCGCCGATCTCCATGCCGAAGGCTTCGACCCGCGCATGCCGGAAGCCGACGAGCCGGATTGGAACGATCCCGACAAGCGCTACACGGCGGCCGTGCTCGAGGAACAGGCGCGCATCGCCCGCAATGAGATGCTGGCCTTCGTCTTTCCGGTCTGGTGGTGGTCCCTACCCGCCATGCTGAAGGGCTGGATCGACAGGGTCTGGAACAATGGCTGGGCCTATGGCGCGCGCAAGCTGCCGCATCGCCGGGCGCTGCTGATCGGAACCGCGGCCGGCACCGCCCAGGACTATCAGCGCCGGGGCTATGACAAGGCGATGCTGACCCAGCTCGTCACCGGCGTCATGAACTACTGCGGCATTCCCGAGGCCGAGCTGCGGCTGCTCTATGACGTCACCGATGCCGCGGGGGCTGAGCGCCGCGAGGCCCAGCTACGGGAGGTGCGCACCCTCGGCCGCAGCCTCGCCGTCCAGCCGGCATGACGGAACAGGGCAGAGCCGGGCCGGTGGCCCTGGTCACCGGGGCGGGGCGGCGCATCGGCGCCGCCATCGCCCGCGATCTGGCGCAGCATGGCTGGGCCGTCGCCGTCCACTACCGGGGCTCGCGCCGCGAGGCCGAGGCCCTGGCGCGCGAGATCGAAGCGGCGGGCGGGCGGGCCGTCGCCCTGGCCTGCGATCTCGCCCGCGAGGCGGAGGTCGAGACCCTGATCCCACGCGCGGTCGAGGCCCTGGGGCCATTGACCTGCCTCGTCAACAACGCCTCGGCCTTCGAGATGGACAAGATCGATACGGCGACCCGCGAGTCCTGGGATCGTCATATCGAGACCAATCTGCGCGCGCCGTTGGTGCTGAGTCAGGCCTTCGCGCGCCAGCTGCCGGAGAGCGGCGGGGGCCAGGCCCAGGGGATGGGGACGGCGACGGGCAATATCATCAACATGCTGGATCAGCGGGTCTGGAAACTGACGCCCTATTTCCTCTCCTACACCCTCGCCAAGAGCGGACTCTGGACCCTCACCCAGACCATGGCGCTGGCGCTGGCGCCGCGCATCCGCGTGAATGGCATCGGGCCCGGGCCGACGCTCCCCAGCGAACGCCAGAGCGCCGAGCAGTTCCATCTGCAGCAGGCAGCCGTGCCGCTGAAGCGAGGACCGGGCTTGGAGGAGATCGCGGCAACCGTGCGCTACATCCTTGCAACGCCGTCTCTGACGGGCCAGATGATTGCGCTCGACGGCGGCGAGCATCTCGGCTGGGCGCAACCCGCCCGCGGTTTCGTTGCACGCGAATAGCCGGCGGAGGATAATCGGCCATGCCCAAGCCAAGAGCACCTGCCGGCGACAGACCATTGCCCCTCAAGCAATCCCCCTTCAAGCGATCGACTGGCAAACGATCGACTGGCAAGCGATCGATTGGCAAGCGAGCTTCCGCCAAAGATTCCGCCGCCGCCGACGGGATGCGGATCATGGTTCGCGACCTGATGCTCAGCGCCAAGATCGGCCTGCATCAGCATGAGCGCATCGCTGAGCAGCGTATCCGGGTCAATCTCGACCTCGCCATCGCCGATCTCGGCGCCATCGACGATGATTATGACAAGGTGGTTTGCTACGGCGAGCTCGTCACCGGCGTACGCCATGTGGTGGGCGCGGGCCATGTCAATCTGGTGGAGACGCTGGCCGAGCGAATCGCCGCCATGTGCCTGGCGGATCGGAGGGTGCTGAGCGCCCGGGTTCGGGTCGAGAAGCTTGATGTCTTTCCCGAGGCCAGCGCCGTGGGCGTCGAGATCGAGCGTCACCGGCCCAGCGTGGCCAACCGGATCCACAGTTGAGATAATTTCCGGACTCCGCGTCGAAGTGGTTGAAAAAGCGTCACTCTCCGGGATCAAAAGCTTAACGAAGCCGAGGAAGTTTTGCACAGCGGTCCGTCGGTCAGGGTCTCCCCGGCCGAGTCAAGCCCAAAAATCCCGCCGTGACATATCTGTAATGGTACTGTCTAAAATAGACAGTCGATTTCAATAGGTTAGTCTTTCTGCCTATTTTTTGGGCAAATAGATGAATTTAACGGATTCACTGGGCTCCGGGCGGGGACGGGCACAGTTGTCGACAAACTTATCCACAGATTCCGTGGATATCTGAACCAACACCGAATCGAGTCGCGAAACGAATGGCCGAAGATTCCGCAGATAGCCGCCAGATTCCCGAAGCGCCTCGGAGCATGCTGCGGGGGGTGGAGGTCATTGCCGCGGCGCTGAAGAACCTGCCCGGAAGCCCGGGCGTGTATCGCATGCTGAACCGCGCCGGCGATGCGCTTTATGTCGGCAAGGCACGCAATCTTAAGAAGCGAGTTGCCGCCTATACCCAGCTCGGCAAGCTGCCGGAACGGCTGGTGCGCATGGTCACGGAAACGGCCCAGCTCGAGGTCGTCACCACCCACACCGAGGTCGAGGCGCTGCTGCTCGAGATCAATCTGATCAAGCGGCTGATGCCGCGCTACAACGTGCTGCTGCGCGACGACAAGTCCTTCCCCTATATCATGATCACCGGCGACCATCCCGCCCCGCAGATCGCCAAGCATCGCGGTGCCCGGGCGCGCAAGGGCGACTACTACGGTCCCTTCGCCTCGGCCGGCGCCGTACACCGGACGATCACGGCGCTGCAGCGCGCCTTCCTGCTGCGCTCCTGCGCCGACAGCGTCTTCGCCAGCCGCACCCGGCCCTGCCTGCTCTATCAGATCAAGCGCTGCTCCGCCCCCTGCGTCGGGCGGATCTCCCTGGAGGACTATGCCGGCCTCGTGGGGCAGGCCCGCGATTTCCTGGCAGGGCGCAGCCGCGAGGTGCAGGCGCGGCTGGGCATCCAGATGCAGGCGGCCAGCGACAGCCTGGACTTCGAGCTCGCCGCCGCGCTGCGCGACCGGCTGCGGGCGCTCTCCGTGGTGCAGGCCCATCAGGACATCAATGTCGAGGGCATCCGCGATGCCGATGTGGTGGCCGCCCATCAGGCCGGCGGCCATACCTGCGTCCAGGTTTTCTTCTTCCGCGGCGGCAGCAATTTCGGCAATCGCGGCTATTTTCCCAGCCATGATCGCAACCTGCCGCTGCCCCAGGTGCTCGCCGCCTTCCTTGCCCAGTTCTACGCCAACAAACCGCCGCCGCCTCTGATCCTGGTGAACGAGCTGCCGGCGGAGGCCGATCTCCTGGCGGAGGCGCTCAGCCTCAAGGCGGAGCGCAAGGTGGAGATCCTGCGGCCCGTCCGCGGCGCGCGGCGCAATCTGATCGACAATGCGCTTGCCAATGCCCGCGAGGCGCTGGCCCGGCGAATGGCGGAGAACGCCTCCCAGCGCCATCTCCTGGAGGGCGTGCAGCAGGCCCTCGGCCTGGAGCAGGTCCCCCAGCGCATCGAGGTCTATGACAACAGCCATCTCCAGGGCCGCAGCCCCTACGGGGCCATGGTCGTCGCAGGCCCCGAGGGCTTCATGAAAGGCGCCTATCGCAAATTCTCCATCGCCGGCGAGGTGGCACCGGGCGACGACTACGCCATGATGCGTGAGATGCTGACGCGCCGCTTCGCCCGGGCCCAGAAAGAGGATCCCGACCGCGAGCGCGGGCAATGGCCCGATCTGGTGATGATCGACGGTGGCGCCGGTCAGCTGAGCACTGCCCAGGGCGTCCTCGACGATCTCGGCATCGACGACGTGGCGCTCTGCGCCATCGCCAAGGGCCCGGACCGCGATGCCGGGCGCGAGCGCTTTTTCCTGCCGGGGCGCGAGCCTTTCAGCCTCGAGCCCCGCAATCCCGTCCTGTACTACCTGCAGCGCCTGCGCGACGAGGCCCATCGCTTTGCCATCGGCACCCATCGGGCCCGGCGCTCCGCCGATATCACCCGCTCGCCCCTGGACGAGATCCCCGGCATCGGGGGCAAGCGCAAGCGCGCTTTGCTGCTCCATTTCGGCTCGGCCAAGGGGGTGGCGGCGGCGGGGCTGACCGACCTCGAATCCGTCGCCGGCATCAGCAAGGCCGTCGCGAAAAAGGTCTATGACCACTTTCACGGCCAGGGATAGGCTCCTAAAATGCCGCGCCCTTCACCGGACATACCCCGGACGCTTGCATGACGGCACTGCCCAATCTCTTGACGATGTCGCGGATCGCCGCCATTCCGCTCATCGTCATCCTGCTCTATTTCGATGCGCCCCACTGGCGCTGGCTGGCCCTGGGCATCTTCGCCGCCGCCTGCATCACCGATTTCTTCGACGGCTATCTCGCCCGCAGCCGCAAGCAGGTCTCCGACCTCGGCCGCTTTCTCGATCCGATCGCCGACAAGCTGCTGGTGGCGGCCGTGATCCTGATCCTGGTGGCCGAGCACCGGCTGACCGGCTGGACGATCCTGCCGGCCCTGATCATCCTCTGCCGGGAGATCCTGGTCTCGGGCCTGCGCGAATATCTGGCGGGGCTCCATGTCAGCGTTCCCGTCAGTCAGCTCGCCAAATGGAAGACCCTGCTGCAGATGCTGGCGCTGGGCTTCCTCATCCTGGGGGATGGCGGCGCGCCCGCCTGGCCCATCAGCCTGATCGGCGAGATCGGGCTCTGGGCCGCGGCTGCCCTGACGCTGGTGACCGGCTATGACTATCTGAAGGCCGGCCTGAAGCATATGTGAGCCCTATCGTGACTCCCACAGCGTTCCCCGCCATGCGCGTGATCGGCCTTGCCGGCTGGAGCGGCGCGGGCAAGACCACCCTGGTGGTGCGGCTGGTGCCCGAACTGGTCCGCCGCGGCCTCACCGTCTCCACCATGAAGCACGCCCATCATGGCTTCGACGTCGACCAGCCCGGTAAGGATTCCTATCGCCATCGCGAGGCGGGCGCGACCGAGGTGCTGGTCGCCTCCGAGCGCCGCTGGGCGCTGCTGCACGAGAACCGCAATGAGACGGAAGCCACGGCGGCGGAGCTGATGCGCCGCATGACGCCGGTCGATCTGCTCATCGTCGAGGGCTTCAAGCGCGAGGGGCATGACAAGCTCGAGATCCATCGCCGCGAGACCGGCAATCCTCTGCTTTATCCGGAGGACCGGCATATCGTGGCGGTGCTGAGCGACGAGCCTTTGCCCGACTGCCCGCTGCCGGTCATCGGCATCGACGACATCGGCGCAATCGCCGATTTCATCATCGCCCATTGCGGGCTTGGGGCGGTCCGGGCGGCCGCCGGCCATTGACCTTGCCGGCTTCGATCCTTGGCGAGGCACCGGTACCAGTCGAGGCCGCCCTGAGCCGGATCCTCGGCGATCTGGCGCCGCTCGCCGAGACCGAGCCGGTCGCTCTATCCGCCGCCCTCGCGCGCGTCCTGCGCGAAGATGTGGTCTCGCCCCTCGACGTGCCGGGCGCCGACAATTCCGCCGTCGACGGCTATGCGATTCATGCCGAGGATCTGGCGCCGGCGGGGGAGACGCGCCTGCCCGTCATCGGCCGCGCCGCGGCGGGCCATCCCTTTGCCGCGGCGGTGCCCCGGGGCGCGGCGCTGCGCATCTTCACCGGGGCGCTGATGCCCGCGGGTCCCGACACGGTGGCGATGCAGGAGGATTGCCGGCTCGAGGGCGAGGTGGTGGTGCTCCCCTCGGGCCTCAAGCGCGGCAGCAATCGCCGGCGCGCCGGCGAGGATGTGCGCGCCGGCGCCACGGTGCTGGCCGCGGGCTTCCGCCTGCGCCCGCAGGAGATCGGGCTCGCCGCCGCCATCGGCCGGAGCCATCTGACCGTCGCCCGGCCGCTGCGTGCCGTCGTCTTCTCGACGGGCGCGAGCCGCATCCACGATTCCAACCGTCAGGGATTGGGTGCCCTGCTACGCCAGCTCGGGATCGTCGTCGCCGATGGCGGAATCCTCTCCAACGATCGCGCTAGGATCGACGCGGCCCTGAAGGCCGCGGCCACAACCAACGATGTGGTCCTGACCTCGGGCGAGGTCTTCGGCGGCGAGGAGGATCACCTCAACGCGGCCGTGGAAGCGCTGGGAGCGCTCCGGCTTTGGCAGCTCGCGGTCAAGCCGGGCCGCGTGGTGGCGATCGGCGAGCTCGGCAGCAGAGGCCAGGGCCGGCCGGTCTCTTTCATCGGCCTGCCCGGCAACCCCGTGGCGGCGATCACCGCCTTCCTCTGCCTGGCGCGCCCCATGCTGCTGCGCCTCATGGGCGCGTCCGACCTGGCGGCGCGCCGCTATCGTCTCAGCGCCGGCTTCGCGCACCGCAAGAAGCCCGGCCGGCGCGAGTATCTGCGCGCGCGGCTGACGCCGGGGGGCGACGGGGATGTGACCGTGTTGACCTTTCCCGCCCAGGGCAGCGGCATATTGAGTTCGCTGCTGACCGCCGACGGGCTGGTTGAACTGCCGGAGACGTTGACCAAGGTCGAGCGCGGCAGCATGGTGGACTTCCTTCCTTTCGGCGAGATCGGCTGATGAAGCTTCTCTATTTCGCCTGGCTCCGCGCCAAGCTCGGCAAAGGCAGCGAGGACCTCGCCCCCCCGGCGAGCGTGACCACCGTCGCTGCATTGCTCGATTGGCTGGAGACCCTGGGCCCCGCCTACAAATCCGTTCTCGCCGACCGGCGTGTCGTGCGGGTGGCGGTCAATCTCGAATATGTCGGGCCCGAGCACCCGGTCACTCCCGGCGACGAGGTGGCGCTCTTCCCGCCGGTGACGGGCGGTTAGGCGATGGTCGATTCATCTGCCGTCATGTTGTTCTTATTCGTCATTCCCGCGAAAGCGGGAACGACGCAAGAGAGAGTACGCATAGTTACAAGTGGGCTCCGCCCATGATCCGCGTCCAGGAATCCGATTTCGATGTCGGGGCCGAGCTGGCGCGGCTCAGCGACGGGCGGCGCGACATCGGTGGGGTTGCCTGCTTCATCGGGCTGGTGCGCGACAGGGTCGGTGATAGCGTCACCGCCATGACCCTGGAGCATTATCCCGGCATGACCGAGAAGCGCCTGGCGGAGATCGAGGCCGAGGCGCAGG
>DATHQQ010000162.1:0-9140 GCA_035482595.1 Verrucomicrobiia bacterium | reverse complement strand
TCATATAGGTGGCCCATGCGGCTTGCGACAGATCGTCGCATCGCAGGCCTGGGGCCATTGGTCCCACCCGCTTGTGACTGTCCGGCGAGCGGTGTAGTTTCCCTGCCGCAAGGGCGTGGGGTCACGACAAAAGCGCGCCTTCGCCCCGAACAAATGGCCGTCGGTTCCTCTGCTTGCCGGGCGGCCGCAGGTGCCTTCGCAGGCAGCTCGGATTGCCTTTGGACCGAGCCCTGGGGGACCGAATCTCGGGACGGGTCTGGCATCGGTGGCGAAAAGGAACGCTGACACATGGGTGTGACGAGAGTTGCGGCGGGTCTCACGAGGGTCGCAGGGATGAGAGTGGCGGGTTTGCTCGCCGGGGGCGTTGCCTTCTTTGCCGCCGCAAGCGGGGCTCTGGCTGCCGAGCCGCAGCCCTGGGAGATGAACTTCCAGCCGGCGGCGACGCCCGTCATGCGGGACATCGAGGATTTCCACACGGCGCTGCTCTGGGTCATCAGCCTGATCTCGCTCTTCGTCCTCGGCCTGCTCATCTATGTCATGTTTCGCTTCAACCACCGCAAGAACCCCATCCCCTCGCGCACGACCCACAACACCCTGGTCGAGGTGGCCTGGACGATCGTGCCGATCCTGATCCTGGTGGGCATCTCGATCTATTCCTTCAAGCTGCTCTATTTCGAAGGCGACATCCCCAAGGCCGACATGACCATCAAGGCGACCGGCCATCAGTGGTATTGGACCTTCGAATATCCGGACAACGGCGACTTCTCCTTCGACGCCAATCTGGTGCAGCAGGCCGATCTGAAGCCCGGACAGCTCCGGCTGCTGACCACCGACAACCCCCTGGTGGTGCCCGCCGGCGTCGTCGTCCGGGTGCAGACCACCTCCACCGACGTCATCCATTCCTTCGCCGTTCCCTCCTTCGGCGTGAAGGAGGATGCGGTGCCGGGGCACCTCAACGAGACCTGGTTCAAGGTGGACGCTCCGGGCATCTACTACGGCCAGTGCTCGGAGCTCTGCGGCAACGGCCACGGCTTCATGCCGATCATGGTCCAGGCGCTGAGCAAGGCCGATTACGACGCCTGGGTGGCCCAGGCGAAGACGAAGTTCGCCAAGGCTGACGGCACGCCGGCCACGCAGGTCGCGGCCGTACCGGCGAACTAAGAACAGAGACATCGAGAAAGCGGAAGGGAAGCAAGGATGAGCGCAGCCACCCCACAGGCCGCCGGGCACGAGGCCCATCACCCGACAGGCTGGCGCCGGTTCGTCTATTCGACGAACCACAAGGACATCGGCACGATGTACCTGGTCTTCGCCATCATCGCCGGCGTCATCGGCGGCGCGCTATCGGTCTATATGCGCCTCGAGCTGATGCATCCCGGGCTGCAGTACCTGCAGAATTCCGACGGCACGCCGGACGGTCAGCTCTGGAACGTCATCATCACGGCCCACGGCCTGATCATGATCTTCTTCATGGTCATGCCGGCCATGATCGGGGGCTTCGGCAACTGGTTCGTGCCGCTGATGATCGGGGCGCCGGACATGGCCTTCCCGCGGATGAACAACATCAGCTTCTGGCTGCTGGTCCCCTCCTTCCTGCTGCTGGTCGGCTCCACCATGGTGGGCGGCGGCGCGGGTACGGGCTGGACCATCTATCCGCCGCTCTCCTCATCGCTCGGCCAACCCGGCCCCTCGATGGACATGGTCATCTTCTCCCTGCATCTGGCCGGCGCGTCGTCGATCATGGGCGCGATCAACTTCATCACCACCATCTTCAACATGCGCGCCCCGGGCATGACGCTGCACAAGATGCCGCTGTTCGTGTGGTCCGTGCTGGTGACGGCCTTCCTGCTGCTGCTCTCGCTCCCCGTGCTCGCCGGCGGCATCACCATGCTGCTGACCGACCGCAATTTCGGCACCACCTTCTTCGTGCCCGAGGGCGGCGGCGACCCGGTCCTGTTCCAGCATCTCTTCTGGTTCTTCGGCCATCCCGAGGTCTACATCCTGATCCTTCCGGGCTTCGGCATGGTCAGCCAGATCGTCTCGACCTTCTCGAAGAAGCCCGTCTTCGGCTATCTCGGCATGGCCTATGCCATGGTGGCGATCGGCGTGGTCGGCTTCCTCGTCTGGGCCCATCACATGTTCACCACCGGCATCAGCACCAATGTCCGGGCCTATTTCATGGCCGCGACCATGGTCATCGCCGTGCCGACGGGGGTGAAGATCTTCAGCTGGATCGCCACCATGTGGGGCGGGGCCATCGAGTTCACCACGCCGATGCTCTTCGCCGTGGGCTTCATCTTCCTCTTCACCGTGGGCGGGGTGACCGGCGTCGTGCTGGCCAATGCCGGCGTCGATACCGTGATGCAGGACACCTATTATGTCGTCGCCCATTTCCACTATGTGCTGTCGCTGGGCGCCGTCTTCGCCATCTTCGGCGGCTTCTACTACTGGATCGGCAAGATGTGCGGCCGGCAGTATCCGGAATGGGCCGGCAAGATCCATTTCTGGGTCACCTTCATCGGCGTCAACCTGACCTTCTTCCCCATGCATTTCCTGGGTCTGGCCGGCATGCCCCGCCGCATCCCGGACTATCCGGACGCCTTTGCCGGGTGGAACGAGGTCGCCTCGGTCGGCGCCTTCATCTCCTATGCCGGGACGATCTGGTTCGTCTTCGTCGCCCTCTATACGGTCTTCGCGGGCAAGAAGGTGGGGGCCAACTACTGGGGCGAGGGGGCGACGACCTTGGAATGGACGGTGAGCTCGCCGCCGCCCTTCCACAGCTACGACGAGCTGCCGGTGGTCAAGTAAGGCAGTTGTGACGAAGGGCGTGAAGATTTGAGCGACACGGTCACGAATCTATCGACGGATTTCGCCGCCAGGGCGGAAGGGGCGCGGGTCGCCGATTTCCTGCAGCTCCTGAAGCCGCGGGTGATGTCGCTCGTCGTCTTCTCCGGCGTCGCCGGCATGGTGGCCGCTCCCGGCCATATCCATCCCCTGCTGGCGGCGGTCGCGGTGCTCTGCATCGCGGTCGGCGCCGGGGCCTCGGGCGCCATCAACATGTGGTATGACCGCGATATCGACGCGATCATGAGCCGCACCCGCGGCCGGCCGATCCCCATGGGCCGGGTCGATCCCTCGGAGGCCGCCGGCTTCGGCGTCGTGCTCGCCATCGGCTCCGTGGGGCTGATGGGGCTGGCGGTCAACTGGCTCGCCGGCGGGCTGCTCGCGGTCACGATCCTCTTCTACGTTTTCGTCTATACCATCTGGCTGAAGCGCCGCACGCCGCAGAACATCGTCATCGGCGGGGCGGCGGGCGCCTTTCCGCCCATGATCGGCTGGGCGGCCGTGACGGGGCATGTCAGCCTGGCGCCCATCATGCTCTTCCTGCTGATCTTCATGTGGACGCCGCCGCACTTCTGGGCGCTGGCGCTGTTCCGCACCGGCGATTATGCCAAGGCCGGCGTGCCCATGCTGCCGGTGGTGGCGGGCGCGCGGGCGACCAAGATCCAGATGCTCATCTATACGGTGATTCTGTTCCCCATCGCGCTGGCGCCGTGGGCGCTGGGCATCGCGGGCAATCTCTACGGCGCGGCGGCGGTGATCCTGGGCGGGCTCTTCATCCTGGCAGCGGTCAGCGTCTTCTTCGACAAGACCGACCGAAGCGCCAAGCGCATGTTCGCCTTTTCCATCCTCTATCTCTTCCTGCTCTTCGCCCTGATCATCGTCGATCGGGCGCCGGGGCTGATGGGCAGCGTCGCCGGGATCGGCCCCCTGGCAGGGTTCTTCTCGTGATCGACCGCAACCGCCGCGCCCGCAATATCGCGCTGCTGATCGCGCTGCTGAGCTTCGTGGCGCTGATCTACGGCATCACCATCGTGCGCATGAGCGGCCACTAAGTTGACAACGAACAGCGTTATGAGGAAGCCGGGAAGATGACCGAGACTCACGCCGAACCGCACAAGCATCCCTATCACCTGGTCGATCCCAGCCCCTGGCCGATCGTCGGCGCCATCGCCGCGGGCGTGCTCACCACCGGCGCCGTGGTGTGGTTCCACGGCGGTCCGGCCTGGATCTGGCCGCTCGGCTTTCTGCTCGTGCTGGTCACCATGTTTTTCTGGTGGCGCGACGTGATCATCGAGGCGACCTATCGCGGCTATCACACGCCGGTGGTGCAGATCGGCCTGCGCTACGGCATGGCGCTGTTCATCGCTTCGGAGGTGATGTTCTTCGCCGCCTTCTTCTGGGCCTATTTCAACGCCCGGCTCTATCCCGAAGGCGGGATCTGGCCGCCCAAGGGCATCATCCCCTTCGATCCCTTCTCGCTGCCCCTTCTCAACACGCTGATCCTGCTTACCTCGGGCGTCACCGTGACCTGGGCTCATCATGCGCTGCGCGAGGGTGACCGCCAGGGCCTGCTGCAGGGGCTGGCGCTGACCATTCTCCTCGGCCTCAGCTTCACCAGCGTGCAGGCCTATGAATACGCTCATGCCGCCTTCAAATTCGGCGGTGGCATCTTCTCCTCGACCTTCTTCATGGCGACGGGCTTTCACGGCTTCCACGTCATCATCGGGACGACTTTCCTGATCGTCTGCTTCTTCCGGGCCCGGGCCAATCAGTTCAAGCCGGACCATCACTTCGGCTTCGAGGCCGCGGCCTGGTACTGGCATTTCGTCGACGTGGTCTGGCTGTTCCTCTTCGTCTGCATCTACTTTTTCGGCTCCGGCGCCGGTCCCTACGAAGGGCAGTAGTTGTCGGTCCTGTCCACGGGACTCGCCTGCCGCTGTCCCCGTTGCGGGCGCGGCAGGCTGTTCCGGGGCTTTCTGTCGGTGGTGCCGGCTTGCGCCAGCTGCGGGCTGGACCTGACCGGCGCCGACAGCGCCGACGGACCGGCGGTCTTCATCATCCTGATCGTCGGCGCCCTGGTGGTGCCGTTGGCGCTGGTGACGGAGGTCTGGTTCTCGCCCCCCGTCTGGGTCCATATGCTGCTCTGGGGGCCCTTGATCGTGATCGGGTCGCTGGCTTTGCTGCGCCCGGCCAAGGCGATCTTGATCGCGCTGCAGTACAAGCACCGCTCCGGCGAGTCCCGGCACGTCTGACGGGCCCGCGGCCGCCGTTGAAGAAAACTGAACCACAGAGACACAGAGGCACAGAGAAGAAAGTTATTTTGACGCGCGTCTGACAGCGGCAGAGGCGCGTTATCCCGGTCCCTCTGTGTCTCTATGGTTAACTAAGGCCCTTATGAACCTCCATTTCCGTCCCACCTTCTGGCCCACCGTCTTCACCATCCCGGCCGTGCTGCTGATGCTGGGACTGGGGGTGTGGCAGCTCGAACGGCTGCAGTGGAAGACCGCGATCATCGCCGAGCGCACGGAGCGCACCAGCGCCGCCCCCATCCCGCTGCCAGGCCCCGAGGCCGATGTCGCCGGCCTCGAATACGACCGCGTCCAGGTCGAGGGGACCTATCTGCACGACAAGGAGATCTACCTCGGCGCCCGCTCCCTCAACGGCAATGCCGGCTATCACCTGGTGACGCCCTTCCGGCTCAAGGGCGGGCGCATCCTCTTCGTCGACCGCGGCTGGATTCCCTTGGACCGCAAGAAGCCGGAGTCCCGCGCGGCGGGCCAGGTCCCGGGGCTGGTGGCCCTGGATGCCGTCATCCGGCTCCGCGGCACCCAGAACTGGCTGGTGCCGGATAACCGCCCCGACCTAGATTTCTTCTTCTTCGCCGATCTGCCGGCCATGGCCAAGCTCATGGATCTGCCCCAGGCCGAGACGCGCTTCTTCCTCGAGGCCGGCCCGGCCGCCAATCCCGGCGGCTATCCCATCGGCGGCCAGACCCGCATCGACCTCCCCAACGACCATCTGCAATACGCCATCACCTGGTTCAGCCTGGCCGTCGCGCTGCTGGTGATTTATTTCATCTATCACCGGCGGCCGCCCCAAAAGACCGGCACCGCAAAGGCCAGGCCGCCATCGGAGGAGCCATGAGTCTCGCTCTCGACAACCGCCCGCCCGCTTATGCCGAGCTGGAGACCCGCTTCCATCGCTGGACGGCGCTGAAGGACGGCCGCGCGGTGCTGGAATGGGACCAGGCGACCATGATGCCCGACGGCGGGGCCGAGGCCCGGGCCGAGCAGGTGGCGGCGCTGGACGTCGTCTGCCATGGGCTCCTGGCCGATCCCGCCACCGGCGATCTGCTTTCCGGGGCCGAGGATGCGGCGGGGGATCTCGACCCCTGGCAGCAGGCCAATCTGGCCGAGATGCGCCGCCTTTGGGTCCATGCCACGGCGCTGGACCCCCGGCTGGTGGAGGCGCTCGCCAAGACCGTGGGCCGCACCGAGACCCTCTGGCGCCAGGCCCGCCCGGCGGCGGATTTCGCGCTGGTGAAGCCGGCCCTGGCCGAACTGCTCGCCCTGGTGCGCGAGGCCGCAGCGGCCAAGGCCGCCAAGCTGGGCGTGGCGCCCTACGAGGCGCTGATCGACGAATACGAGCCCGGCCTTACCATCGCCGAGATCGACAGGGTCTTCGACGGGCTGGCCTCATTCCTGCCGGGGCTGCGGGCCGCCGCGATCGAGCGCCAGGCCAAGCGCCCCGCGCCCATCCAGCCGGCCGGGCCCTTTCCGCTGGAGGGCCAAAAGCTCCTGGCGCGGAAGCTGATGCAGATCCTGGGCTTCGTCTTCGATCACGGAAGGCTCGATACCTCCCACCATCCCTTCTGCGGCGGGGTGCCGGAGGATGTGCGCATCACTACCCGGTACAGCGAGACGGAGTTCGTCCAGGGTCTGATGGGCGTGCTGCACGAGACGGGCCATGCCCTCTACGAGCGCGGCCGCCCCCAGGCCTGGCGCTACCAGCCCGTGGGCATGGCCCGCGGCATGGCGATCCATGAGAGCCAATCCCTGCTGGTGGAGATGCAGGTCTGCCGCGGGGCCGAGTTCCTGGGCTTCCTGGGGCCGTTGCTGCAGGAGGCCTTCGCCGACCGCGCCGGCGCGCAGGCGGGCGAGTTCTCGCCGGAGAACCTGCGGCGCCTCTATGCCCGGGTCGAGCCCGGTTTCATCCGCGTCGAGGCCGATGAGGTCTGCTATCCGAGCCATGTCATCCTGCGCTACCGGCTGGAGAAGGCGCTGATCGGTGGCAGCCTGGATCTGGCCGACCTGCCCGCCGCCTGGAACGAAGGCATGCGCGACCTCCTCGGCATCACCCCACCCAGCGATCGGGAGGGCTGCCTCCAGGACATCCACTGGTTCGTCGGCGCCTGGGGCTATTTCCCGACCTATACGCTCGGCGCCCTGACGGCGGCTCAGCTCTATGACGCCGCCAAGTGCGTGGTGCCGGCGATCCCGGCGGCCATCGCCCGAGGAGACTTCAAGCCGCTCACCGCCTGGCTCGGCGAGCATGTCCACAGCCAGGCCTCGCGCTGGAGCGCCCCGGAGCTGATCACCCGGGCCACCGGCAAGAAGCTGGACCCGGCGATCTTCAAGGCCCATCTGGAGCGGCGGTATCTGGGCTGAGAAGCGCCTCGCCCCGACGCTCTCTTTCCCCCTCGCCCCGTTCGGGGGGAGAGGGGATTTAGTAGTAGAGGGCGAGGCGGCGCGACGCGTCACCCTCTCCCTCCGGTTGGGGGGCGAGAGGACGAAGGCGAGCGCGGGGGCCCCTGGTCGCGGCAGCTGCGCGAGATCGCGTCGCGTTCGATGCGGATGCCGTTCGGGCCCTCGATCCAGATGTCGTAGGGCGCGCGGTCGAATTGGGCGCAGGCGAAGTCGATCGCGGCCGCCGGGACGAGAAAGACCGTGGGCGATTCGAGCACCTGGCCGCCCCGCGTCAGTTTCCATTTCACCGAATAGGGCATGTGCCTCTCAGGGGTTGCATTTGGGATTCCAGGCGGACACACCATATGAAGGGATATGGACAACAAACATCCCCATAGCGGCGCGAGTTACAAGATCCTAAAAAATGACGACGCGACCTTTGGGGTCGAGGTATCGATTCCCGATAGCTTTCCCACCGTCGTATCGAGCTTTCCCAGCGAAGCGGAGGCCGAGCGCTGGATCGCCGGGCACCAGAAGGGCATCGCGAGCGGCGAATCCCTGCGGCGCCGGACGTTCTACGGCGCCCGTCGGAACTCCTGAGGGCCGAATTCCTGAGGCCACAACTCCTGAGAGCGTCATTCACTCCGCCGTTCGGCGAAAATGCGGATTGAGGGCGATATTCTGGCCGGGCCGGGTCAAGGTGAAATAGACGCGGCTGCCGCATTCGTTGCAGGCCGGGAAATCGCCCTCCCTGAGGATGGTCACGTCATGGGAGCCGGTGTGGTTGTTGGTGTGCACGACGCTGTAGACGCCGGATTCGGGTATTTGCTCGCCGGGCCAGTAGGTGTTTGCCGTCATGAATCTGACCTTCCCGGGCAGTTACGATGGGAAGCAGCCTAGCACTGTCTGCCCGGGCCAAGGGATGTAAAGCGGTCCCAAACCGGCGGGGATCGCAGATTCGTCTTGTCTTTGTGTCCAAGAACGTTCAGTTAGAGCGGGTTCCGACGACGTGGAACATGCTCCAGGGCCCGCGCGGCTTCGCGGGGGTGACATGAAGGGCGGTTCCACCTGGTCGGCAAGCAACACAGCTGTCCGTCTCGCTCATCGGCTCCTGCCGGGGCGCCTGCCCGGCCGACCTCGTCGAGGCCGCGACTTCGAACATCTTCCAGGCTCTCTCGGCCGGCCGGCACGATCGCCGGCGCTGGCGCCATTCCACACGGGAAGGTTTGCATGACACCAGGTGCGGCGCATGGCGCCAGCCTTTCGACACTTCCTCCCGACGTAAGCCCTGTTTCCCCGGAGAATCCCGCTGCCGAGCTCTCCGGCAGTGCGCCGCTCGTCGTCGCCCCTCTCGGCGTCGCTCCCAGCTGGCGCCGGCTCATCGCACCCTATGCGCGGCCGCATAGCGGGCGCGGTATTCTCGATCTGCTCTGCACGGCGCTTCCCTTCTTCATTCTCCTGGCCGGGATTTTCCTCGGCCTCGCCCATGAGATCTGGGCGGCGATGATCCTCGTCCTGCCGGCGGCGGCCTTCCTCGTACGCCTCTTCATCATCCAGCACGATTGCGGCCACGGCTCCTATTTCAAGGCGCGCTGGGCGAACAACTGGCTG
>DATHQQ010000161.1:0-8182 GCA_035482595.1 Verrucomicrobiia bacterium | reverse complement strand
CGTGCAGTTGGTGAACGCTCACCTTGTCGACGGAAATGGGGTCTATCGCGATCAGCCGAAAAGTATCGAGGAGACTTACGACAATGCCGGCATGACGGGCACGACAGCGGCGGCCGCAGGCCTTGGCGTACTTGGGCAGATCGCCGGCATGTTTGTTCCCTATGCTGGCACGGCGGCGGGGCTGGCGGGCGCAGCGCAGGGACCGATGGAAGCCGACGCCCAGAGGAAGTTCGCCGCAGAGATGAAGGATCGGATATTGCCGGCAGAGACGCTCGATCCGGGCGGTGAGGCGACAGGAGTCTATCTGTTCCCCATCGTCTACAAACCGCGCGCCTTAGTCATCGAGTATACTGTCGACGGTGCTTCGCGGACCTTGAGAATGCCGTTGACCCCGACGCCATCCGGAAGCGTTTCGCCCGGGTAAGCCGGGTGCGACGGCGGCGGAGCCGGTGCTGACAACATCTGTCAGCAGGTGCAAACTCCGCCAGCCGTTCTCCGAGGTCGGCCGCCATGCCCCGCTCCTCGCGCCTGCTCGCCTTGATGCAATGTCTGCGCCGGTACCGGCGGCCTGTCTCGGCTGCGCACCTTGCCGAGCAGCTGGACGTCTCGCCGCGCACGATCTATCGCGATATCGTCGCACTGCGGGCCGAGGGCGCGCCGATCGAAGGCGAGGCCGGGATCGGCTATGTGCTGCGCCCGGGCTTCTTCCTGCCGCCGCTGATGTTCAGCGACGACGAGATCGAGGCGCTGGTGCTGGGTCTGCGCTGGGCCAGCGAGCATGGCGACGCCCATCTGGCCGAGGCCGGACGGGAGGCGCTGGCCAAGATCGGCGCCGTGCTGCCGCCCGATCTGCGCGAGGCGGCCGAGAGCATGGGGCTGATCGCGGGCCCCGCCGCCGATGCGCCGGTGGCCGCCGTCGATCTCGGCGCGCTGCGCCTGGCGATCCGCTTCGAGCGCAAGCTGCATCTGGCTTACAAGGACGAGGCGGGCCGGCAGAGCAACAGGACAGTCTGGCCCTTCGCTTTGGCCTTCTTCAACGAGGTCCGGGTGCTAGCCGCCTGGTGCGAGCTGCGCCAGGACTTCCGTCACTTCCGCGCCGACCGGATCGCCGATGCGCGGATGGAGGAGCGGCGATATCCCAAGCGCCGGGGGGCGCTACTGAAGGAATGGCGTCGCCGCCAGGGAATTCCCGAACCAGGTTAGCTCACTGCTGACAGAATCTGTCAGCAGTCGATTCTAGTCTCACTGGCGTGCAATATCCCCTGACAGGAGATCGCCATGCCGAGAGCTCACATCCATGAATTTCTGCTCGATATCGACCGGGACCGTCTGTTCCGGGCGCTCGCCGATCTCAAGCGCTGGCCGGAATGGGACGACGACATCCTGGCTGTCGGCTGCGAGGGCCCGCCGCGCGCCGGGAGCCGCTTCACCCTCCGGCTGAAGGACGGTTCGGCCGCGGAACTGACGGTGGAGGCCCTCGAGCCCCCGGCCCTCTTCGTCGATCGGGCGAAGCTGCCGCTGGCGCGGATGGTGAGCCGGCACGAGCTTTTGCCGGCCGAGGGCGGCCGGACTCGCCTCCGCCATGTCATCGAGACCTCGGGTCCCCTCGGCTGGCTCTGGGATCGGCTGGTCGCCCGCAAGATCGCCGCGGGCCTGCCGCGCCAAGCCGAGAGAATGGCGGCCTATGCCCGGGGTCTGCCCCTGAGGGGCTGAGCAACGCCTCGCTTACGAAGGCGTTGCCTATCGCCGGGCGGCGCGCCAGAGTGCCGGCACAACTGATCTCGGAGACCGCTTTCGATGACTGCCGCCTTCGGCCGCACCACGGCCCATATCCTGATCGAGATCGGCGCCGTCCATTTCCGGCCCAAGGACCCCTTTATTCTCACATCGGGACGGGCGAGCCCTGTCTATATCGACTGCCGCAAGGTGATTTCCTTTCCGCGGGCGCGGCGCAAGATCGTGGAGATGATGGGCGAGACGGTGGAGGCGACGATCGGCTTCGAGTCCCTCGACGCCGTCGCCGGCGGCGAGACCGCGGGCATTCCCTATGCCGCCTGGCTCGCCGAACGACTGGCGCTGCCGATGCTCTATATCCGCAAGAAACCCAAGGGCTTCGGCCGCGGCGCCCAGATCGAGGGCGAGATGGCCCCGGGATGCCGCTGCCTGCTGGTGGAGGACCTGGCCACCGACGGCGGCAGCAAGCTCAATTTCATCGAGGCGATCCGCCAGGCGGAAGGCAAGGTGGCTGACGCCCTGGTCGTCTTCCACTATGGCATCTTCCCGCAGAGCACCTCAAGCCTCGCGGCCGTCGGCGTTCGCCTGCACGGTCTCGCCACCTGGTGGGACGTGCTGGCCGCTGCCGAGGAAGCCGGCCGGCTGGATCCCGCTGGCATCGCCGCCGTGCGCGCCTTCCTCGAGAATCCCGAGGGCTGGTCGCTGCAGCATGGCGGTAAAGTGGCGAGCTGACGCTGAAGATTCCGAGCGTTCCGACCGTTCATCATGAAGCCGGTCCAGAAATGAGGTTGCTTGCGTGCTAGACCCGAAGCCTGTCTCCAACGCCTTCCGTGAATTGCTGCGGCCATGAACATCCGCCCCGTCATCCTGTCCGGCGGCTCCGGCACGCGGCTCTGGCCGTTGTCCCGCGCCGCCTATCCGAAGCAATTGATGCCCCTGGTCGGGCAGGAAAGCCTGCTGCAGGAAACCATCGAGCGCGTCTCCGACCCGACGCTGTTCAGCGCCCCCCTGCTGATCTGCAATGACGAGCACCGTTTTCTGGTCGCCGAGCAGCTCCGCGCCTTGGGCTGCAAGCCAGAGGCGATCGTGCTCGAGCCGCTGGCCCGCAACACGGCCCCGGCGGTCGCGGCCGCCGCCATGATGGCCGCGCCCGACGGCCTGCTGCTGATCCTGCCCTCGGACCACTATATCCAGGATGCCGCGGCCTTCCGCAGCGCGGTCAGGCAGGCGGCCAAGGCGGCAGAGGCGGGATCCCTGGTCACCTTCGGCATCACGCCCCGCGCCCCTGAGACGGGCTACGGCTATATCCGCCGCGGCGAAGCCCTGCCGGATGCGCCGGGCTGCCGCAAGGTGGCGGCCTTCGTCGAAAAGCCGAATGCCGCGACCGCCGAGGGCTATCTCGCCTCGGGCGAATATCTGTGGAACGGCGGCATGTTCCTCTTCCGCGCCGATCGCTTCCTGGCCGAGCTCGGCCGGCTGGAGCCGGCGATGAAGGCGGCGGTGGAGAAATCCGTCGCCAGTGCCACGCGCGATCTCGATTTCATCCGCCTGGACAAGGCGGCCTTCGCCGAAGCGCCGGCGATCTCCATCGACTATGCCGTGATGGAGAAGACCAAGGACGCCGCGGTGGTGCCGGTCGAGATGGGCTGGACCGACGTCGGTTCCTGGGCAGCGCTGTGGGATGTGACCGAGAAGGACGAGGACGGCAATGCCCTGATCGGCGATGTGGTCAGCGTCGACGTGAAGAACTGCTATATCCGCGGCGAGAGCCGCCTGGTGACGGCCATCGGGCTGGAGAACATCGTGCTGATCGAGACCGTCGATGCGGTGCTGGCGGTGTCGCGCGAGCGGGCCCAGGATCTGAAGCTCGTCATCGACAAGCTGACGGCGGCGGGCCGGGGCGAGCGCCTGTCTCATCGGCGGGTTTACCGCCCCTGGGGCACCTATGAGAGCGTCGATTCCGACCAGGGCTTTCAGGTGAAGCGCATCGTGGTCAATCCCGGCGCGCGGCTGTCGCTGCAGAAGCATGCGCATCGGGCCGAGCATTGGGTCGTGGTCCGCGGCAAGGCGCGGGTCACCCGGGACCGCGAGATCTTCGACCTCGTCGCCAACCAGTCGGCCTATATCCCCCTGGGGGCGGTGCATCGGCTGGAGAACCCGGGCAAGGAGCCGCTGCATCTGATCGAGGTCCAGGCGGGGGACTATCTGGGCGAGGACGACATCGTGCGCCTCGAGGACAATTACGGCCGGGTCTGACCATGCTTCCCCGGCAAGGCAGGCCCTACCGGGCCGCCTTTGACTTTCGAGCGGCCGGCGGGGATGATCCGCCCCTATTTCCCCGCGCGCCATCAGCAAGACGGAACAACGGGCGCCGAGCCCTATGAGGATAGAATGACCCTTCGCAGCAATTCCGCCGCCGCCCGCGACATCGCCTTCCACTTCCACTCCTACACCAATGCCAAGAAGAACGAGGCCGAGGGCTCGCTGGTGCTGGCCAGCGGCAAGGGCATCTATGTCTATGACGAGAACGGCAAGGCCTATCTGGAAGGCCTGTCGGGGCTCTGGTGCCTGTCTCTGGGCTATGGCGAGGAGCGGCTGATCGAGGCAGCGAACCGCCAGATGCGCAAGCTGCCCTACTACCACACCTTCACCCAGAAGGTGGCCGATGTGACCGTGGACCTGGCAGAGAAGCTGATCGCCATCGCGCCCGTGCCGATGTCCAAGGTCTTCTTTTGCAACTCCGGCTCGGAAGCGAATGATTCCGTCGTCAAGATGGTCTGGTTCTACAACAACGCGCTCGGGCGGCCCGAGAAGAAGAAGATCATCGGCCGGCATGGCGGCTATCACGGGGTGACGGTGGCTGCGGCCTCGCTCACGGGCCTGCCGCTGAACCACAAGGATTTCGACCTTCCGATCGCCAATATCCTGCACACCGACAACCCGCAGTACTACCGCTTCGGCAAGCCGGGGGAGAGCGAGGAGCAGTTCGCAACCCGCATGGCCGAGAGCCTGGAGGCGATGATCCAGAAGGAAGGGCCGGAGACGGTCGCGGCCTTCATCGCCGAGCCGGTGATGGGCGCAGGCGGCGTCATCATCCCGCCGGCCACATATTTCGAGAAGATCCAGGCGGTTCTAAAAAAGCACGACATTCTTTTCATCGCCGACGAGGTGATCTGCGGCTTCGGGCGCACCGGCAACATGTTCGGGACCCAGACCTACAAGCTGCAGCCCGACATCATCACCTTGGCCAAGGCGCTGTCCTCGGCCTATCTGCCCATCGCCGCGGTCATGATCAATCGCCGCGTCTACGACGCCATCAGCGAGCATACGGGCAGGCTGGGCAGCTTCGCCCATGGCTTCACCTATTCCGGCCATCCGGTCTCGGCGGCCGTCGCCCTGGAGACGCTGAAGATCTACGAGGAGCGCGACATCGTCGGCCAGGTGCGCGCCAAGGCGCCGGGCTTCGCCAAGGGGATCCAGCACTTCAAGGACCATCCGCTGGTGGGCGAAACCCGCAGCGTCGGCTTGATCGGCGCCGTCGAGCTGGTGCGTAACCGACAGACTAGGGAGATCTTCGATCCCAAACTCGGCGTGCCCGCGTATTGCGTGAAGCGAGCCCAGGAGCATGGGCTGATCATCCGCGCCATCGTCAACAGCATCGCCTTCTGCCCGCCTCTGATCTCGACCGGGGAGGAGATCGCGGAGATGTACCGGCGCTTCGGCCTGGCGCTGGACGAGACCTTGGCTTGGGTCAAGGAGCAGGGCCTCGCCAGCGCGGCGTAAGGCGCAGGGACTTTCTTCTCCCCCCGTTAACGGATGGCGGTGTAAGCAAGCGGGACGGCGTGGGAAGGGTCGTGCATTTTTGCCGCGACTGGATGCCGCATTTGCCCGGACGTTCACAGGCTGTTGACTGGCGCCGGGACTCCAGGCGTTGACGGGCGGCGCGCGGCGCACAAGGTTTTGACCATGGACTACGAGCAGCGATTTCGCGACGTGATCGCCGGCCTCAAGGCCGAGGGGCGCTATCGCGTCTTCGCCGAGCTCGAGCGCAAGGCCGGGCGCTTTCCCGAGGCCCTGCGCCACCGTCTCCCCGGCGAGGGCGGCGGCATCCAGGACGTCACCGTCTGGTGCTCCAACGATTATCTCGGCATGGGCCAGCATCCCCTGGTGCTGGCGGCGATGCACGAAGCCCTCGACCGGTGCGGGGCCGGCGCCGGCGGAACGCGCAACATCTCCGGCACAAACCACTATCATGTGCTGCTGGAGCGCGAGCTGGCCGAGCTGCATGGCAAGCAGGCGGCCCTGCTCTTCACCTCCGGCTATGTCGCCAATGAGACGACCCTCAGCACGCTCGCCCGCCTGCTCCCCGGCTGCATCATCTTCTCCGATGCCCTGAACCACGCCTCGATGATCAACGGCATCAAGGCGAGCGGCGCGGAGAAGCGCATCTTCCGCCACAACGACGTCGCCCATCTGGCCGAGCTGCTGGCCGCAGCGCCGGCCGGCCGGCCCAAGCTGATCGCCTTCGAATCCGTCTATTCCATGGATGGCGACATCGGCCCCATCGCCGCCATCTGCGATCTCGCCGAGCGTCATGGCGCCATGACCTATCTCGATGAGGTCCATGCCGTCGGCATGTACGGCGCCCAAGGCGGCGGCGTTGCCGAGCGCGAGGGCGTCATGTCCCGCCTCACGGTCATCCAGGCGACGTTGGGCAAGGCCATCGGCACCATGGGCGGCTACATCGCCGCTTCCGCTGCCCTGGTCGATGCGGTCCGCAGCGCCGCCCCCGGCTTCATCTTCACCACGGCACTGCCGCCGGTGATCGCCGCCGGCGCGCTGGCCAGCCTCCGCCATCTGCGCCGCACGCCTGAGCTGCGCGAGCGTCACCGGGGATCGGTCGCGCGGCTGAAGCGCCTGCTGGCCGAGGCGGGGCTGCCGGTGATGCCGAGCCAGAGCCATATCGTGCCGGTGCTGGTGGGAGATCCGGTTCGCTGCAAATCTGCCAGCGACGAGCTGCTCGCCCGTCACGGCATCTATGTCCAGCCGATCAACTACCCGACGGTGCCCCGCGGCACCGAGCGGCTGCGCCTCACCCCCTCCCCGCTCCATGACGAGGCAATGGCGATTGCCCTGGTAAAGGCCTTGAGCGAGGTGTGGGAGCGCCTGGGCCTCAGGGCCGCCGCCTAGAAAGCGCTGCCGTTCCCCTTGGCGTCCTGGACTTGCTCCGGACCCCCTTCTAGATTCCCGCCATGTATCGGGACAACAGCCTGATCCCCAGCGAGACGGTCCGCCTCGCCGCCCTCGGCCTCTTGACCGAGGGCGCCAAGAGCTATGCCGAGCTTGCCAGCGAGGTGCGCCATCTGAGCGCGCGCCTCGTCGGCCCCTCCCTCGATCTCCTCGGTCCCTCCATCGAGCTCCTGAAGGTCGAGGAGCTGGCAGTGCCGATCGAGGGCGAGCTTCTCACCATCTCCGAGAAGGGACGGGCCGAGCTGAAGCGCCTGCTGAAGGCCTCGCTGCGCGGACCGGTCGGCGAGGTGAACAAGCTGATCATCGCCCTCAAGCTGCAGTTCCTCAGAGTGCTCGATCTCGAGGACCGGCTGCTCCAGGTGGAGATGCTGGCGGAAACCTTCGAGCAGGAGCTGGCGCGCCTGAACGACCTGCGCGCGCATCTGGCCGACCGCCGGGGCCTGCTCCTCGACTGGCTCGATCACGACATCGCCCAGGTCGGCGACCGCATCGCCTGGTTCCATGCCCTGCTGAAGCGGCTGGAGGAAGAGGACTAGCGCACACGGCAGGGTGGGGTTCCGGCATCCCCTTCAGAACAGGTGCTGCCCGCCGGTCACGAAAATCTCCGTCCCCGTCACATAGCTGAAATCCGGGCTGGAGAGCTGGAACACGGCGGCCGCGACTTCCTCGGGTGTGCCCATGCGGTGCATGGGGATGCGGGGGATCAGGCTCTCATATTCCGGACCGACCATCTCGGTCTCGATCTCACCCGGCGCCACCGCATTGACCCGCACGCCCAGAGCCGCGAACTCCACCGCCATTTCGCGGGTCAGCGCCGAGAGCGCGGCCTTGGAGGTGCTGTAAGCCGAGCCCGCGAAGGGGTGGATGGCGTGGCCGGCGATGGAGGTGATGTTGACGATCGTTCCTTGGCCGCGATGGAGAGCCGGCGCGAAGCCCCGGGCGAGCCCTAGCGGCGCGAAGAAATTGAGCTCGAACACGCCGCGCCAGGCATCGAGCGCGCCGTTCAATATGCCCAGACGCTCCTTGAAGGCCGTCTTGGGCGACACCGCGGCATTGTTGACCAAGGCGTGAAGCGGCGCCCCTGCGAGCGCCGCATTCGCCTCGGCCACGAACGTCTCGACCGCCCGCGGATCGGCGAGATCGACGGTGATATGCCGGTTCCAGTTCGGATCGCGCCGGCATTCGTCCGGCACATCCT
>DATHQQ010000160.1:0-2836 GCA_035482595.1 Verrucomicrobiia bacterium | reverse complement strand
TGGCGGCAAAGGAGGAAAGGGCGGTGGCAAGCACGGATCTTGATCTTGCAGATGACATTTGACGCAGCGAGATGCCGCCTGGATTTGCGAGTCCCTCCAGTCGCGCGGCTAGATTGACACCGTCACCGTATATCTCCCCCTCAATGACGATGTCGCCGCCATCGATACCGATGCGAGCTCGATCCGCTCCGCCGGCGGCACCCTTGTATTGCGTTCGACCCTGCCACGCTGAATCGCAACAGCGCAGCGCAAGGCATCCGTCACGCCGGCGAACCCCGCAGCATGCCGTCGCCCGTGGTTTTCACCATCCGTCCACGACCCAAGGTCTATTGCCGCGCGGGCTCGGTGACTTCGACCATCTCCGGCCCCGCCCGGAAGGGATGCAGCGTGATTTCCGCGGGCGCCTTCATGTCGTGCTGGAGTTGGAATAGATCGTCCAGATCGGCCTTGAGGCGCGCCCCGCAGCTGCAATCAAATTCCACGGCGCTGTCGAGCCAGCTCACTTGCACCGTATACCGCGCTGCGCATGAGCCACAGATCGCCCTTACGGTGTCCATATCCTTGACCATGAGACCTGTTCCTCCCCTATCTGAGGTTCAAGTACGCTAGCTGCGGTCCGCCCCTCGCTAAGCTGGTGTTGCTCTGGTCGAAAGAAAAGAGCTACGTGATCGCGGAGATACCAGATCGAGGAGGGTTTTAGGGTTCCCAAGACCAGCTCTTCTCCGTCGATGAAACTTCTGATCTGGACAGGCCGCTCAGGGCTTGCAGGCGCTGCCGCGACAGAGGAGCGCCAGGTTCATCTGCCCCAGGGGATAGCGGGCGAGCTCTTTGCCCGCCCAGGCGGGTGCCGGCGCCTGGAAGAGGAAGAAACCGTCCTTGGCGTCGTGGGGCCCCGTTCCGATGGGCTCGGCCGGCAGGCGGCGCACGTCGAGGTGGGCGATGACGGCCAAGGTCTCGGCGCTGCCGTCGCCGGTATAGAGCGGCTGGCCCTTGGTCGCCGCGTCGATCAGGGCGGCGACCTCGGCCGAGTTGCCGTGCTGGCGGGTGGCGATCCAGGGGCTGATCACGAGGGCGACCGGGATGGTAACGACGATCCAGGCGATGAGCGCGGCATGGAACGGCGCCAGGAGCCGGCGGCCGCGCCTCAGCGCCAGCTCGGCGATCACGATCGCGAAGAGCGGATAGAGCGGCAGAATATGGCGCATATGATTGTCGGTGGTCAGCAAGTAGGGAAGCGCGCCCAGCAGCAGCATCCAGCGCAGCGTGATGGCCCAGCGGGGACAGGGATCGCCGCTGCTGCGAAGCTGGGGGCGGATGAGGAGCGCCAGCAGCAGGGCGCTGGGCGGCAGCAGGCGGAGAACGATCTCGCCCCAAAAGGCGAGCACGTGCCCGACATAGCGGCCGAGGCCGCCGGTATGGGCCCGGGCCGTGATGTCGCCGGTCAGCCGCCCGATATAGGCGACCGCATCCTGCCCGCCGGCGATGACGAAGATCCAGAACGGCGCTGCGGCAATGATCGTGGCATGAATGACGAGGCTCGCTGGCGAGAGGAGGAAGCGCCGGTTCTCATGACGCCACAGCAGGACCAGGCCGGCGGCGCCGTAAAAGGCATAGGCGGTCAGCGCCTTGGTCAGGAAGGCGGCGGTGATGGCGAGGCCGGCCAGTATCAGAAGCCGCGGGCTGCTGCGATCGACGCCGATCCAGAGGCAAACGATGGCGGCGAAGGTCGCGACGGTGAAGAGCGGATCCGAATAGGCGATCCAACCGCGCTGGGTCAGCAGATCGCCGGTCAGGAAGCAGGCGACGGCAAAGGCGCTCAGCAGCCGGTCGCGCGACAGGTAGTGGGCGAACCAGGCGGCGAGCGCCGCCGTGGCCAGGGTCGAGGCCAAGGCGATGAGGCGGAGGGCCAGCAGGAGATGATCCCAGCCCAGCACCCAGACGAAAGGCATCACGACCCAGTTCAGCAGCGGTGGGCGCCCGTACTGGCTGCCGAGCTGCACCGGATTGAGCCAGCTGCCATGCCACCAAGTCTCGATGGTAATGATGGCGTAGACCGGCTCTTCGCCATAGTAGGGATGCGGCAGCCAGCACAGCAAGGCGAGAACGGCACAGGCCGAGAGCACCCAATAGCGCGCCGGCGTCCAAGGCCCATCGAGCCGTGCGGCGATGCGACGCCAATCCATTCGAATTCTCCCCAAATTGATCGAAGCTCGCCCCGTAGCGGCCCTGGCTGAAGAAGGGATAGCTGCGACCTGACCCTCGTTGCCTCGACGAGCTCGGACGCTCGACGCCTGCAGGCAGATCGCGCACGCCCTCCTTCTACCAGCCTACGCTGCAGCCTGTCATGCCGAACTCGACGGATGGAGGAGGCACGGAAACAGGGCGAACACCACAGAGTACGGTCGCCGCGCACAACGCTGACGCTGAACACCGACTACCTGTCCATGATCTTCCAATTCCTCACGGCGGACCGGCTTCCCGGATGAGCACGGTAGCGACAGCCACATGACCGCCGCTGGCACATTTGCCATGAGCCAACGCGATCGGCATTGGTCGGGTGTTGCGGTCATAGCGGACGCATGGCCAACGGTCGGCCACGTCGCATTTTGACCTGAAGCCGACATAGCGTCCTCGTCGCGGCCGAACCTCAGATCGCCGGCAGCGCCCGGGGCGCCAAAGCCAGGCGTGCCTCTTCGTCCAGCACGGATTGCGTGCGCCGATAGAGCGCATCTGCCTCGGCAGCCGAGTCCCCGACCGCCACCAGTCCGATACGCCCGAAACCAGCGACAGCCCTGATGGCGCGGTTGCTGCCGAATAGCGCTACTGTCAAGCTCCG
>DATHQQ010000159.1:0-2703 GCA_035482595.1 Verrucomicrobiia bacterium | reverse complement strand
AGCGACAGGCAGCGCGCCGCCGTCTCCTCGTCCTCGGCCTTGGGCAGGATCCGCCGGCCGCAGGCGACCACCGTATCGGCGGCCAGCAGAAAGGCGCCCGGGTGGCGCGGCAGCACGGCGTCGGCCTTGGCAGCCGCCAGGCGCTTGGCGTGGGCCGCCGGCAGCTCGCGCGGCAACGGCGTCTCATCCACGGCGGCGGGATCGATCAGCGCCGGTGCCAGCCCGATCTGGCGCAGAAGATCGAGCCGCCTCGGAGAGGCGGATGCAAGAACCAGCGGAGCGGGGGCCGGAGGCGCGGCCAAGCCAGGGCAGTCCGGCTACTTGAAGCGGAAGGTGATGCGACCCTTGGTCAAATCATAGGGCGTCATTTCCACATTCACGCGATCGCCGGCGAGGACGCGAATTCGATTCTTGCGCATCTTTCCGGAGGTGTGGGCGAGAACGACATGCTCGTTGTCGAGCTTTACCCGAAACATCGCATTGGGCAACAACTCGGCGACCGTTCCCGAGAATTCGATCAGATCTTCCTTGGCCATCCTATCTCCATTGCTTGCGCCCGCCCGAGATCTTGCTTCGGTTGAGGGGCGAGGTGCGGGCGCGGATCATACTCCCTCGACCCGGCGCCGACAAACCCTTCGAAAAAGAGCCGATTCGGCGGCGAAAATCGCCTGCCTGCCTCCCCCACAGCGTCATGCCGGGACCTGCCTCGGGGGCATTCGGCTGCCACCGGCAAGCCTCTCTCTCTGGCGTCATGGTCGACGGAGGCCGACCATGACGCTGGAGAGGGGCACCGTGAGGCGCATCACACCCCCGGCGCGCCCGCGACCGGGAAGCGCTGCAGGAGGCGATTCATGAGCTGGTCGCGCACCTGGCGATAGGCCTCGAGGCGCATGTCGCGGCTGCCCTCGACGATGCTGGGATCGAAGGTGTTCCAGAACTCGACCTCGGCGGCCAGGGTGCGGGTCATGTCCACCGCCTTGTGCTGCGCCTCGGGGGAAAGGGAGACGATCAGGTCGAAGGAATCATCCTCCAGATCGTCGAAGCTCTTGGGCTTGTGCTTGGTGATGTCGATGCCGATCTCGTCCATCACGGCGATGGCGAATTCATCGAGCGCGCCGGCCCGCACCCCGACCGAATCGACGAAGATGCGCCGGCCGTGGAGATGTTTCAGCATGGCCTCGGCCATGGGCGAGCGCAGCGCGTTCAGCGTGCAGCAGAAGAGGACGCTTCCGGGAAGCTCGGCCAAGCGCGCTATCCTCTGATATGCAGGACGCAGATCAGGGTGAACAGCCGGCGCGCCGTGGTGGCGTCGAGCTCGATCTTGTCGGCCAGCCTTTCGCGCAGCAGGTCGGAGCCCTCGTTGTGCAGGCCGCGGCGGCCCATGTCGATGGCCTCGATCTGGGAGGGCGAGGCCGAGCGGATGGCCTGGTAGTAGCTCTCGCAGACAGTGAAGTAGTCCTTGACGATCCGCCGGAAGGGCGAGAGCGCCAGGATCACCTTGCTCAGCTCCTCGCCTTGCTCGGTGCGGACATCCATGACGAGGCGGTTCTCGACGATGCCGAGATGCAGATTATAGGGCCCATGGGAATCGCCGACCGGGGCGAAATGGCTCTCCTCGATCAGATCGAAGATGGCGACCGCACGCTCATGCTCGACCTCCGGGCTGCGCCGGACCACCGTGCGCTCGTCGAGGGTGACCTTGCAGATGCGCCGCCCCGCATCTGGGTTCTCGGTCTCAGAGGGCATCCACCGCCTCGCGGATGCGCTCGACCCAGATGCCCACGCCCCCGGGATCGGTCTTGAGGGCGGCCCGATTGACCACCAGCCGCGCGCTCACATCGGCGATATGCTCGATCTCGACCAGATTATTGGCCTTCAGCGTCTGGCCGCTGGCCACCAGATCGACGATGCGCCGGCAGAGCCCGAGGGTGGGCGCGAGCTCCATGGCCCCCGACAGCCGGATGCATTCGGCCTGCACCCCGCGGGCGGCGAAATGGCGCCGGGTGATCTCGGGATATTTGGTCGCGACCCGGATATGACTCCAGCGCGTCGGGTCATCCGCCTGGGACAGCGAGGCCGGCTCCGCCACCGCGAGCCGGCAGCGGCCGACCTTGAGATCAACCGGGGCATAGACCTCGGGATAGTCGAATTCCATAAGGACATCGCTGCCGACAACGCCCAGCGCCGCCGCGCCGAAGGCGACGAAGGTGGCGACATCGAAGCTGCGCACGCGGATGAGCTCGATCTCGGGCCGGCTGGTGCGGAAGCGCAGCTGCCGGCTCTCGGGATCCTCGAAGGCAGCCTCGGGGCGGATGCCGGTGCGGGCGAGCAGCGGCATGACCTCGGCCAGGATCCGTCCCTTGGGCAGGGCCAGGACCAGCGGCGCCGCGGCTGGCCCTTGCGACCCGGCCCCGCGGCGTTGGCGGCCGGGCGTCATGGGAGGCCGCCGGAGGTCTCGCTTTCGGAATGTTGCGGGCGCCACACCGTGGGCCAAGGCTCGCCCAGATCTTCCAGATGGCAGGAGAGCCGCTCGACCTCGAGGCGGATCTCCGCCCCGCCGGCGAAGGAGATGGACACGATGGCGGCGTCGAGGCTGAGGGTCAGTAGGGCGAGGACACCGCCCTTGGCCGCGGCCCCCATGCCCCGATGCTTGACGCTCAGCACCTTGTCGAAGATCAAAGCGGCATGGACCCGCTCGAAAGC
>DATHQQ010000158.1:0-3899 GCA_035482595.1 Verrucomicrobiia bacterium | reverse complement strand
TGCTGTGCGAGCTTCACTGTTGTCCGCCTTCGTGGCTGCCCTGGCCACGGCCAAGCGGTCAAACGACGCATCATCCTCGCGGACAGTGCCTGTCGCCGAAAGGTGCCGCCAGTACGTCCGAAGGAACGATAGCTGGCGATTGACGGTCTTCGGCGACAGGCCATCGTTCAGTCGGGCCATTACCCATCGCTTGACCTCAGCCCGCCGCACATCCGTGACCAAGGGGAATGACTTGGCAAAGTCTGTGCATACTGACCGTTGCATGGCCTGCGTTCGCGCCGTCGTGCGGGAGTTTGCCAGCCAGCCCTCTAGCTCATCGAGAAAGCCATGGCTGGTCGCCTTGGAATAGAAAGCCTGGGCTTCAGGAACGCTCGATAGCGGCTGCCCAGGGTCAATGTGGTCATAGGCTATATCATCGGCTGCCCGTCCGATTTGTTCCAGAATGGACTGCCGGTCTTCCTCACTCGTGGCCAAACGTAGCCGGCGCCGGTACCAAGCTGCATCGTCCTCTACCGGCTCACCTCTGGCGTCGGCGATCTTCCGCTTCCACTTCGCTACAAACTCGGTGACGCGGCGCTTGGCAATCGACAGGCTGTCGGTCCCCAGGCTCGCGACAAACCTTGCCTTACCGAAACGCCTCCGCAAATCGGCAGGGATTTCGTGAACGGCATACCAGAGCCGCCGTCGCTTCTGAAGGTATGGTGGGTTGCGGGGCTTGGTCATGCCTCAGGCTCCTAAAAAATACTAGCTGGCCTCATACGATTACCATACACGTTGAGATTCGACGAGTGCAGAAATCATTGTAATTTCAGCGTTATTTGATAGGCAGATCATCGGCAAGGCTTCCTGCGAGAATCTCTGCTTCTCCGGCGGCAGCCATACGAACTTCCTGGGTCCCGTGCACAACCCTCATCGGCGCGGCTATGCGACAGGCGGCTCCTCCAGCGGAAGCGCAGCGCTCGTCGCGTCGGGCGGCGTCGATATGGCGCTGGGCGGCGATCAGGGCGGATCCATCAGGGTCCCCTCCTCCTGGTGCGGGGTCTATGGGCTGAAGGCGACCTATGGGCTCGTCCCCTGCACGGGGATGTTTCCCATCGAGCAGACCCTGGACCATGCGGGACCGATCTGCGCCTCGACCCGGGATGTGGCCCTGCTGCTGGGCGTGATCGCCGGGCGCGATCCCCTGGACCCGCGGCAGGCCGAATGCGAGACCCATGACTATCTCGCTGCTCTCGGCAAAGGCGTGAAGGGCCTGAAGCTCGCCGTGGTCAAGGAAGGCTTCGGCCGGCCGGAGAGCGAGGCGGCCGTCGACGAGAAGGTGCGCGCCGCCGCCGAGCGATTCCGGCAGCTCGGCGCCATCGTCTCCGAGGTGTCGATCCCCATGCATGAGGATGGCATCGCCATCTGGACGGCGATCGCCGCCGAGGGCGCCGCCGAGCTCATGATCAAAGGCAATGCCACTGGGTCGAACTGGCTGGGCCACTATCCGACGGGGCTTCTCAATGCCTTCGCCCAGGCCTGGCATGCCCGGCCCGAGGAGATCGCCGATACGGTCAAGCTGGTGCTGTTCACCGGCGAATACATGCACCGCTTCCACCATGGCCACTATTACGCCAAGGCGCAGAACCTGCGCCGGGTGCTGCGCGCGGCCTATGACGAGGTGCTCGCCACCCACGATCTGCTGCTGATGCCCACGACGCCGATGAAGGCGCAGCCGATGCCGCAGCCCGGCTGCTCCCGGGAGGAGAGCTTCGCCCGCGCTTTGGAGATGATCAACAACCTCTGCCAGACCTGCGCCACCGGCCACCCCGCCCTCACTTTGCCCCGCGGCATGATCGACGGGCTGCCAGTCGGGCTCATGCTGATCGGCCGCAAATTCGACGAGGCGACGGTGCTCCAGGCTTCGGAAGCCTTCGAGACGTCGGGCGATTGGAAGAGCATGTAGAATCAAGTTAAGGCGACACCCCCTCCTCCCGTCATTCCGGCGAAAGCCAGAATCCAGGGGCCACAGGGAGGGTGCTTGCCGCTCGCCCCTGGACCCCGGCTTTCGCCGGGGTGACGGCAACGAACGGTGCGATCGCCCCCTCGCGGCCTCAGGCAAAGACGGTCACCCCGCCGTCAGCGCCTCGTCCAGGTCGCGGATCAGATCGTCGATGAGCTCGAGTCCGACGGAGAGGCGCACCACATCCGGCCCGGCGCCGGCGGCCAGGCGCTGCTCGTCGGTGAGCTGGCGATGGGTGGTCGAGGCGGGATGCAGGATCAGGCTCCTTGTATCGCCGACATTGGCGAGATGGGAGAAGAGCCGCACGGATTCCACCAGCTTGATGCCGGCCTCGTAGCCGCCCTTGACCCCGAAGGTGAAGACCGCGCCTGCGCCCTTGGGTAAATACTTTCGGGCCAGCGCGTGAAAGGGGCTGTCCTTCAGCCCGGCATAGGAGACCCAGGCGACCCTGGGATGGCTGGAAAGGAATTCCGCCAGCTTCTGGGCATTCTCCACATGGCGGGCCATGCGGACATGCAGCGTCTCGATGCCCGTGATGGTGAGGAAGGCGTTCATCGGCGCCAGCGCCGGGCCGAAATCGCGCAGCGCCACGGCGCGCGCCTTGGTGGTGAAGGCGAAGTCGCCGAAATTCTCGTAGAACTTCAGCCCGTGATAGGCGGGCTCCGGCTCGGAGAGCGAGGGAAACTTGCCGTCCTTCGCCCAATCGAAGCGCCCGGACTCCACCACCACCCCGCCGAGCGAATTGCCATGGCCGCCGAGGAATTTGGTCGTGGAATGGCAGACGATATCCGCCCCCCAGGCGATGGGCTGGCAGAGGTAGGGCGTGGCCAGAGTGTTGTCGACGATGAGGGGGATGCCGACCTCATGGGCGATGGCCGCGACCGCCTCCAGATCCACGACGATGCCGCCGGGATTGGCCAGATTCTCGATGAAGATCGCCTTGCAGCGCGGCGTCAGCGCCCGGCGGAAATTCTCAGGCTCGGTGGGGTCGACGAAATGGCAGGTCCAGCCGAGCTTCTTGAAGGAGAGGCCGAACTGGGTCAGCGAGCCGCCGTAGAGATTGCGCGAGGCGACGAACTCGTCGCCGGGCTCCATCATGGTGAAGAAGATAAGGAACTGCGCCGCATGGCCGGAGGCCGCGGCAACGCCGGCGCGCCCGCCTTCCAGGCTCGCCACCCGCTCCTCCAGTACCGCCACCGTCGGATTGGTCAGCCGCGAATAGATGTAGCCGAAGTTGTGCAGGTTGAAGAGCGAGGCCGCATGATCGACATCCTCGAAGACATAGGAGGTGGTCTGATAGATCGGCGTCGAGCGGGCACCGGTGGTGGGATCGGGCGCCGCACCGGCATGGATGGCGCGGGTCTCGAAGCCATAGGTGAGATTGCGCGGCGGGGCCGGGCGCTCCTTCCGCTGGCGCGGCCGCGGGGCCTCGGGCGGGCGGTTGCGGATGATGCCGGAATTGACCCCGCTCCAGGAGAGCTCGCCCCCCAGCCGCCCGAACTCGATCTTGGGGCAGCGGTTCATCACCACCTCGAGGCCGGCCGCTTCAGCCCGGGCGGCCGCCGCATCGTTGCGCACGCCGAGCTGCATCCAGAGCACCTTGGCCCCGATGGCGATCGCATCCTCGACGACCGGCGGCACCTGGTCGGAGGCGCGGAAGATCTCCACCATCTCCACCGGCTCGGGAATCTCCTTGAGCGAGGCATAGACCTTCTCGCCGAGCAGGGTCTGGCCGGCGATGCCCGGATTGACCGGGATGACCCGGTAGCCTTTGCCCTGGAGATATTTCATGACGAAATAGCTCGGGCGGTTCCAATGGGCCGAGGCGCCCACCATGGCGATCACGCGCACCCGCTGCAGGATCGCCCGCAGCTTGGCGTCGCTATAGGCGAGTGGT
>DATHQQ010000157.1:0-5666 GCA_035482595.1 Verrucomicrobiia bacterium | reverse complement strand
CCCGCCGCCCAGGATCACGACCCGGGGACGCCGGCCGAGCTCCGGAGCCACGGGACCGGGAGCCGGCGACGCGACCGGCAGGTCAGGCGCAAAGCTGGGGGCGGGTGCCGGCGCATTCATGATCAGCGGCCCTTGTTTCCGAACAGCCAGCCCTTGAGCAGATGATCGAGAGAGACCGGCCCTGGCCCGCGCGTAAGAAGAAACACCAGCATGGCGGCCCAGGTCAGATGCTCGACCCAGTTCTCCGGATAGACGAAGGTCTGGATCACGAAGACCATGCCCAGCAAAGGCAGGGTCGCCAGCCGTGTCAGCAGCCCGATGAAGATCAGCGCGGAGCAGCCGAGCTCGCAGCTCGCCGCCAGCGTCGCAGCGACCTCGGGGCTCAGCACCGGCACGCGGTATTCATTGGCGAAGAGCAGGATCGTCGTATCCCAGCTCAGGATCTTCGAATGACCGGATTTGAAGAAGACGCTGGCGATGCTGAAGCGGAAGATCAGTTGCAGGATGGCGAGGGGAAAGCGGCCGAGGCGCTCGGTCACGCCTTCGACCAGCTCCCGCAGGGGCCGTGCCCTTGCGTCGGACTCATCGAGGGTCACAGTCATGGCGGGTCGCTCCTAAACGGGATTTCGAGAACTGGGTGAGGCGAGGGAAAAGCCGACGACGAGCCCTTCGGCCAGGAGCCGGCGGAGCGCCATCGCCAGATCGAACATCGGATCGGTGGCCAGGGCGGCCGCAGCCGCGCTTTCCAGCGTCTCGCCGGCCAGAAGCGCGCGCCGGAGAATGAATTGGCGGTCGTCGAGGCGGCAGAAGACGATCTCCTCGCCGCGCTGGCGTATCTCGAGGCGGCAGCCGCCCTCGCCGAGATCGACCGCGCCCTCCCGCCCTTCCTGCTGGCCGAGCCAGATCCGATCGACGGGCCAGGGGGATTCGAGATAGCGGAGCGAGGGAAGCAGCCGGAAGACCAGGCGCGGATAGTCGCCCAGCGCCACGTCGAGAAAGGCCTCTGTTCCCAAGGCCTCCTCGGCTGGCGAATGGAGGGAAACGTTGATCTGCTGCTCAAGCCGAGCAACATCCGGCAGATAGACGTGCTCGCGGCAGGGCGGGAAGCTCGCGAGGAATTCTGCGAAATCCGCGCCATATTCATGCAGGCAGACCCGGCGCGGAGGCGATGCCTTGATGTATTCATGGGCCGCAAAGGCGAAGAAGCGCTCATCCACCAGCCGGCAGACCACGGGATAGATCGCCTTCAAGGCCTCGGCCAGCGAGGACTCGTAGTGATGGCGATAGATCTGCAGCCGCGCCGCCGAGGCCATCCCGTCGCCATGTATCACATCGCCGAGCGACGGCTCGTCATGGCCGAGGACGGCACGGCCAACGACGGCTTGCAGCTCACGCAGCCCAGTCATTGCCGGCCTCCGTGAGGTTCGCCGCCATCACAGCATCGGCCTTCGCGGCCTCGCTCAGCAGCACCGAAAGATCCGGCAGCCGGCTGTCCCATTCGACCAGCGTCGGGCGCGGGCCGAAGCGCGTCAGCGCCGCGCGATAGAGCGCCCAGACTGGCTCGGCAACCGCGGAACCGTGATCGTCGATCAGGATCTCCTGGCCATCGACCTGGTTGACGCTATGGCCCGCGAGATGGAATTCGCCGATAGCGGCCGCCGGCAACCCGGCGAGATAGGCGAGCGCGTCGAAGCCGAGATTGCGGCCGCTGACATGGATGTTGTTGATATCGCAAAGCAGCCCGCAGCCCGTCCGCCGGGCGAGCTCGGCCAGGAAGGCGGGCTCCTCGATGGTCGAATGGCGATAGCGCAGATAGCTGGAGGGATTCTCCACCAGAATCGAGCGGCCGAGGCGGGCCTGAACCTGGTCGATATGCCGGGCCGTGACATCGAGCGCCTCCTCCGTATAGGGCAGCGGCAGGAGGTCGTTCAGATAGACCCCCTCGACGATGCTCCAGGAAAGATGCTCGGAGACCAGGGCCGGCTCCAGGCGCTCGACCAGCGCCGCCAGCCGCGAGAGATGGACAGCATCGATGCCGTCGGTGCCGCCGAGGGAAAGGCCGACCCCATGCAGGCTGAGGGGTCGGTCGCGGCGGAGCCGTTCCAGAGCGGAGAGCGCCGGCCCGCCGCCCATATAGTTCTCGGGATGGGCTTCGAGAAAGCCGACGGCCGGAGGTGACGCCACGACCGCCGCCAGATGCGGTCCGCGCAGGCCGATGCCGGCCTTGCACGATGCTTCGGTCACGGGAATGGTCATGGCGCTCTCCGGCCTTCCGAGGCTTAGAGTCAGGACGGCTGGATATTGCCGCCGGCGATCTTGGCGCAGGTGCCGGCGGGGACGTAGATCCAAGACGCCGGATCCATGTTCTTGGTCGAGGTGCCGGCGCAGGAATGGGTGGCGGTCTGGCAGTCGTTGAGACCGGCCTTGGCCACGCCATAGCATTTCTCTGCCTGGAAATTCGGCACCGGGGCCGGGGCCGCGAAGGCCGCCAAGGGGGTGGCAAGCGCGGCGAGCAAAGCGGAAGCGGCGATCATCTGAGTCTTCATGGGATTCTCCTGTGGCTGGTGGCAAATGCTTCGAACGTCACGCTGAGAATTTTGGGGCTTTCGACGGCCCAGCGGAAATGCCGTCTGTTCATCAATTCGATACTGCCTGTGCATCGGGACATCACAAGCCCGTGAGATCTGGAGCCAAGCTTGATGGGCGCGCTTCGGGGCCGGGCTTTGCCGGCTCGCTTCCGCCGCCCGCCCCTTTCGGCTATCTCTGCCTCACGAAGTTCCGCCGCCGTCGGAGAACGGGAAGGCCATGGAGCTCTTTCAAGTCCGGTATTTCCTGGCCCTGGCCCGGACCTTGAACTTCACCCGGGCGGCGGAGGCTTGCCATGTCTCCCAGCCGGCGCTCACCCGAGCGATCCAGCGGCTGGAGGAGGAGCTGGGCGGGCCATTGCTCCACCGCGAGCGCAATCTGACTCAGCTGACCGCTCTCGGCCGGGCCATGCTGCCCTATCTGGAGGCCGCGCATGCGGCGGCCGAGAGCGCGGCGGCGGAAGCGGCCGCCTTTCAGCGACGCGACTGCGAGCCGCTGCGCCTCGGCATCGAGACAACGCTTTCCGCCCATATCCTGGCGCCTGCCTTGCGAGCGTTGCAGCAGCGCCTGCCGGGCTTCGCCTTCGCCCTGACGGAGTCCGCCTCCGCCGATCTCCTGGAACGCATGATGGCGGGAGAGCTGGACAGCGCCCTCATGGTCGAGCCCGCGAAACCGCCCGAGCGCCTCCAGCGGTGGCGCCTGTTTGCCGACCGCTATGTCGTCCTCTGCCCCCTGGGCCATCCCCTGGCGGAACTTCATGAGATCCCGATTCAGGCGCTGTCGAAGGAGAGCCTGCTCGGGCGCGAGCAGCCTTCGGATATCGAGCAGGCGCTGGATCGCCTTTGCGCCGCCGCCGGGGTCACGCCGAAGCCGCGTCACCGCTGCACGAGCGAGGATCAGCTGCGCCAGATGGTGGCCGCCGGGCTCGGCATCGCTCTCTCCGCCGAGCATGGCGCTCCTGCAGTCGGGATCGTCGCGCGGCCGCTGGCCGATCCCGGGGCGCGGCGCGACATCGTGCTGGCCGCCATCGCCGGCCGTCAGCATGGCCCTGCCTTGGCCGCCTTCCTGAAGTTGATGCGGGCCCGGGATTGGCGTGACCCGGAGGTATCGAAATCATAACCGGACGGTATTGGCGAAGCATCGCCGCGGCGGCGAGGCTTTATCCGACCCGCCCTATCCCGCAAGGAAGCGGTGACGAAAGAGCGGAGAACCGGGACACCGAATGTCGCTTGAAGAAGAGTTGAGCCGGCTCCGCGCCGAGAGCCAGGCCGACGAGAAGCTCCAGCGCGCCTATCAGGACCTGCTCGCCCGGCTCGGCCGCGCCGAGACCGGCGAGCGGGCCCTCAAGCTGGGCGATCGCATGCCTTCCTTCATCCTGCCCGATGCCGAGGGCCGGCTGGTCGCCTCCGACGAGCTCCTGGCCCAGGGGCCCTTGGTCGTCAACTTCTTCCGGGGCAGTTGGTGTCCTTATTGCCTGAAGACCCTGAAAGCGCTGGAGGACTGGCTGCCGAAGATTGAGGCCGCGGGCGGGCGGCTCGTGGCGCTGACGCCCGATACCGGCCGGCATCTCACCGATACCAAGCGGGTGCAGCGCCTGAGCTATGAGATCCTGTCGGATGTCGATGGCGTCGTGGGGCTGCAGTTCGGTGTTCTCTTCCGCGCGCCCGCCGCCTATCGGGAGCTGCTCGCAGGCTACGGCATCGATCTGGCCGAGCGTCATGGCAATGACAGAGGGTTCATTCCCTTGCCCGCCACCTTCGTGGTCGATCGGGCCGGCATCGTCCGCTATGCCTTCGTCAATATCGACTTCACCCGGCGCGCCGAACCCTCGGCGATCGTCGCTGCGCTGACGCAGCTGCCCAACGGCTCTTCCTAAGAGGCATCGAGGTCGCCGGACAGATCACGCATGGAAATGCATCAGATCCGCTACTTCCTGGCCGTCTGCGAGACCCGCAATTTCACGCGGGCCGCAACGGCCTGCAACGTCACCCAGCCGGCCCTGACCCGCGCGATCCAGAAGCTGGAGGCCGAGATGGGCGGGCTGCTGCTGCGGCGCGAACGCGGCCGGACCCATCTGACCGAGCTCGGCCAGAGCATGCGCCCCCATCTCGAGGAGATCCTGCGCAACACCGACAGCGCCGGCTCGACGGCGAAGAGCTTCCTGACCTTGGAGGATGCGGCACTGCGCCTCGGTGTGATGTGCACGGTGGGCCCGCTGCGCTGCGTCGGGCTGATGAGCCAGTTTCATCGCGAGCATCCCGGCGTGACGGTCAGCCTGCGGGAAGGCGTGCCCGCGGCCCTGAGCCAGATGCTGGAAGAGGGCGCGCTCGACCTCGCCGTCATGGCGGCACCGGGCGGCTTCGCCGAGCGTTTCCAGATCAAGCCTCTCTACCGCGAGCGTTTCGTCGTCGCCTTTCCGCCGGGCCACCGTTTCGAGGGCCAGGAGACCGTGCGCACCATCGACTGCGGCGGCGAATCCTATCTGATGCGCATGAATTGCGAATATGGCAGCTACTGGGACGGCTTTCTCGAAGAGCAGGCGGTCGAGCTGAAGGAGGTCTACCGCAGCGAGCGCGAGGATTGGATCCAAAGCATGGTCATGGCTGGGGCCGGCATCTGTTTCCTGCCCGAATACTCGCCGGTGCTGCCGGGCCTGCGCACGCGCCCGCTGGTGGAGCCCGAGGTCCATCGCGAGATCCTGCTCGTCACCATGCCCGGCCGGCGCTTCTCGCCGGCCATGGCCGCCTTCAGCAAGACCGTGACGCGCTATCCCTGGCCGATCTCGAAGACGCCCTCGACCTCGACGGCCACGTCATAGGGCAGCACGGCGACGCCGATGGCGAGGCGCGCATGACGGCCGGCCTCGCCGAAGATCTCGACGAAGAGATCGGAGGCGCCGTCCATCACCTTCGACTGGTCGGTGAAGGAGGGCAGCGAATTGACGTAGCCCGCCAGACGCAGGCAGTGGCTCATCCGGTCGAGGTCGCCGTTCAGGGCCGCGCGCAGATGGGAAATGAGGTTGAGCGCGGAAAGGCGCGCGGCCTGGCGGCCGTCCTCGACGCCGAATTCGCGGCCAAGCT
>DATHQQ010000156.1:0-5407 GCA_035482595.1 Verrucomicrobiia bacterium | reverse complement strand
GAAACAGCCGGAGTCATGCAGCCGGTGGAAGGCGGCGCGGCGATCGGCGATGGAAGCGGCCATGGTGAGACTCCCTTTTTGCGGACCGAGGGCGCGGATTATAGCCGCGGCGAGGCGAGGCTTGCAGCCCCCGCCCATGCTATCCTCGCGCGGCTGCCATGACCGATGACCGCCTCCCCACCGACTTCTGGCTCAAGGCCCATATCCGGCGCCTGAGCATGGAGGGCATCCCCATCGCCGTGACCCATCGCGGCGAGGCGATGGGCGGCATGGGATGGTGAAGCTGAATCAGCTCGACCTCGGCTGCCGCGTGCTGACCCAGCAGCGCGGCCTCGACGGCAATCTGGGCTGGCTCGCGGCCTTCGAAAACAAGCTCGTCCCCGAGGCCGAGGCGGATGCCTATATTGCCCGCGCCGTGAAGCGCGATCCCGATGTCTGGGTGGTGGAGGTGGAGGACCGCGCCGGCCGGCATCTCTTCGAGGGGAAAATGCTCTGAGTTTATCCTTCCGTCATTCCCGCTCTCGTCCGTAGTTCCCGCAAAGCCTCACTCCCCGAATGGGATCGTCAGCACAGTCTCGCCGGAGTCCACGACGAATACCGCAAGCAGCCTGGCCGGCTCCGTCTCGCTGGCATTGGCGCTGACGGCATGGCGATCCCCGGGCATCTCGGAGAAGCTCTCGCCGGCCTTGTAGGTCGTCACCGGTCCGTCGTTCACCTGACTGCGGATCGCCCCCTCAAGAACGGTCGCGTAGATGAAGGCGGATTTGGGATGCGTGTGGCCCGGCGAGTAGCCGCCCGGGCCGTATTCGACGAGCACGCCCTTGATGCTCTTGCCGGGGACGTTCGGCAGCTCGTGCGAGTAGACGAGGGGTCACCTTGGCGTTCTTCGACTTCGGCTGATCCGCGACGACGCTGGCGAACGGCAGGGTGGCGACAAGCAGTGCGCAGAGAATGCGTTTCATGGGACCCTCCTCTGGCTGGTGGATGTGGGCGGTTGGCGGACGTGGGATCAGGCGCCTGCCTTCGAGCGGCGGAGCCATTCGTCGAGACCGATGCGGCCGAGGCGCGCTTCACCCAACGGCACGAGCGAACGCTCCTCGACGCGACTGCCGAAGTATCGTGCCTCGGGGTCACGCACCACCTTGCGCGGGTCGTCGACCGCCTTCAGATAGCGGGCGACGATCTCGTTGAACGGTGCTCGCTCCGGGCCGGCGATCTCGATGATGTCGCTTCGCGGCGCCGCGAGCGCCACCTCGGCGACGATGGGAGCAACATCGTCCGCCGCGATGGGCTGGAACAGGCCGGGCGAAATCCTGACCATATTTCCATCCGCGCCCGAAGCGGCGATGCCGCCGAGGAATTCCAGGAATTGAGTCGCGCGGATGATGGTGTAGGGGATGCCGGAGGTCTCGATCAGTTTCTCTTGGGCGACCTTGGCGCGGAAATAGCCATTGTCGGGTGACCGGTCGGTTCCGACAATGGATAGCGCGACATGGTGCCGGACGCCCGCTGCGGCCTCCGCTGCGAGAAGGTTGCGGCCGGAGGTCTGGAAGAATTCCAGCACCGCCTTGTCTTCGAATGAGGGCGAATTGGCGAGGTCGATCACCACCTGCGCGCCGGCCAGGGCCGCCTTGAGCCCCTCGCCGGTGATGGTGTTGATACCGTTTTGGGGTGAGGCGGCGACGACCTCGTGGCTGCCGCGCTGGCGCAAAATGGCGACGGTCTTCGAGCCGATCAGGCCGGTACCGCCGATAACGACGATCTTCATGGCTTAACCTCCCTTGTACGCGATTGGGGCCCCATAAATGGGTGACGAATGCAAGTGAGGAGAATGCGGGAGAGCATAATGCAAAACCCGTGACGAGACAAACACCGAGGCGTCCCTGCTGAACACGGCACTCGCCGCCGCACACGACATTGAGCACGTCGGACGCAACCCCAACGCAGATGTGGCGTCTTGCGTCGCTCGCCACGGTGACGGGAAGCTAAGGCAAAAAAGTGCTACCTGGGTCTATGGCCACTCCCACCCGGCGCGCTCACCTCAAAGCGTGGGCCGATCAAAAGTAATCGGCCGGCAGGGGGGCGTGAAGAAAGCAGCGGTGGCGACCGGCCAATAAGGTTGGTCGAGTATCAGCCCGCCGCCAGAAGCTCCGCCGCGCGGTGGCAGCGAACGCGGCGGGCCGTGCCGGGCAGTGGCGCCAGCGCCTGGGGCTGCTCGCAGCCGGCGACGGCGAACGGGCAGCGCTCGCGGAAGAAGCAGCCGCTGGGCAGGCGCCGGTTGCTGGGGAGCTCCGTGCCGCGCAACGGCATCTCGAGGCCGTCGGCGCTGTCGAGCTTTGGCACCGCGGCGAGCAACGCGCGGGTATAGGGATGGGCCGGGCGCTCCAGCACCTCGGATGCATCGCCGAGCTCGACGATCTGGCCCAGATACATGACCGCCACTCGGTCGGCGATATGGCGGATCACCGCGACATTGTGGGAGATGAAGAGGTAGGTGAGATGCAGCCGCCGCTGCAGCTCGCCCAGCAGGTTCAGGATCTGGGCTTGGACCGAGACGTCGAGGGCCGAGGTGGGCTCGTCCAGCACCAGCAGGCTCGGCTCCAGCGCCAAAGCGCGGGCGATGGCGATGCGCTGGCGCTGGCCGCCGGAGAATTCATGGGGATAGCGGGACAGCAGCTCGGGCCTGAGGCCGACCTGCTCCGCGAGCTTCACGATGCGGGCCTGGCGCTCGGCCGCGCTCAGCCGGTCGGCCACGGCCAAAGGCTCGGCGATGATGCCGGCCACCGGCATGCGCGGATCCAGCGAGCTTTGGGGGTCCTGGAAAACGACCTGGAAGCGCCGGCGGAGCCTGGCCAGCGCCTCGCCCGAGGCCGCCCAGATATCGGCGCCGTCGAACAGCACCTGGCCCGCCGTCGGCCGCTGCAAGCGCATGACGGCCTGGCCCAGGGTGGTCTTGCCGCAGCCCGATTCCCCGACGACGCCCAAGGTCTCGCCGCGCCGGATCTCGAGATCGACGCCGTTCAATGCATGGACATGGGCTTCAGGCCGCCCCAGCCAATTGACCTCGGCGGGAAAGCGCATCTCCAGCCCGCGGAGCTGCAGCAGCGGCGAGGCCGCCGGCTCCGCTGCCGGGCCCACGATCTCGACCGCTTGCGCTTCCGCGGGCACACGGACCGCCGCGGTCTCGGCGACGAGCCAGCAGGCGGCGCGCTGGGTCGGGTCCTGCTCTCCGGGGAGGAGCGGCGGCAGGCGGGTGCAAGGCTCATAGGCGAAGCGGCAGCGCGGGCGGAAGGCGCAGCCGGCAAGCGCATCGGCGGGGCTCGCCGCCGTGCCGGGAATGGCCGCCAGCGGCTGCTTCGGCACGGCCGCCTCGGGCAGGGAGCGCAGGAGCGCTCTGGTATAGGGATGGAGCGGATGGCGCAACACCGCGGCCGTGGCGCCCTGCTCGACGATGCGGCCGGCATACATGACATAGACGCGGTTGCAGAGCTGGGCGACCACGGCGAGGTCATGGGTGATGAACAGCACCGAGGTGCCACGCTCCCGCGCCCGCTCGCGCAGCAGCTCCAGCACCTGGGCCTGCACCGTGACGTCGAGGGCCGTCGTGGGCTCATCGGCGATGAGCAGCTTGGGATTGCAGGCAAAGGCCATGGCGATCAGCACGCGCTGGCGCATGCCGCCGCTGAGCTCGAAGGGAAAGCTGCGCATGACCCGCGGGGCGTCCTGCACCTGCATCTCGGTCAGCAGTTGCTCGGCGCGGCTGGCGGCTTGCGCCGCGCTCACCGCCTCATGCTGGCGGATCACCTGGACGATCTGCCGGCCGATCCGGATCGTCGGGTTCAGCGCGTTCATCGGCTCCTGGAAGATCATCGAGGCCAGCCGGCCGCGCATGTCGCGCAGATCCGCCTCGCTCGCCCCCAGCACGTCGCGGCCGAGCAGCAGGATCTGGCCCTGGCTCACCCGCATGGCGCCCTCGGGCAGAAGCCGGATGAGGGACATGGCGGTGACGGATTTGCCCGAGCCGGACTCGCCGACCAAGCCTACGATCTCGCCCGGCGCCACCTCGATGCTGACGCCGGCCAGCGCCGGTATCACCCCGCGATAGGTCGGGAACTCCAGCGCGAGGTCCTTGATCGCGATGACAGCCTGAGTCGTCATTTGCCGCGCAGCCTCGGATCGAAGATGTCGCGCAGCCCGTCGCCCAGCAGGTTGAATCCCACCGCCGTCACCAGGATCGCCAGGCCGGGGAAGGTGGGATACCACCATTGATCCAGCAGGAAATCGCGCCCGCTCGCCACCATGGCCCCCCATTCCGCCGTCGGCTCCTGGGCGCCGAGGCCGATGAAGCTGAGGGCCGAGGCGGTCAGGATGGCGACGCCGATGTCGAGCGTGCTCTGCACGATGATGGGCGCCATGGCGTTGGGGATGATATGGCGGATCACGATATGGATCCGCGAGGCCCCGAAGGTCTCCGCCGCCTTGACATAGGGTCGCTCGCGCAGCGAGAGCGCCTGGCCGCGGGCAAGCCGCACATAGAAGGGGATCCGCACCACGGCGATGGCGAGCATGGCATTGGTGAGGTCGGGCCCCAATGCTGCCGCCAGCGCCATGGCCATGACGAAGGCGGGGAAGGAGAGCAGCACATCCATGACCCGCATGATCGCCGTGTCGATGCCGCCGCCGGCGAGGCCCGAGAAGGCGCCGATGGCCGTGCCGGAGAGCATGGAGATGGCGACGATGCCGAAGCCCACGGTGACCGAGGTGCGCGAGCCCCAGATGATGCGCGAAAGGATATCGCGGCCTACCTGATCCGTGCCGAACCAATGCGCCGCACTCGGCGGCGCCAGGCGGTGCAGCAGATCGAGCCGGTTAGGATCATAGGGTGAGATCCAGGGGGCCAGCGCCATCATCGCCAGGACAAGGATGATGATGGCGAGCCCCAGCATCGACAGCGGGCTGCGCGCGAAGCGGTAACGCATGTAGCGCCAGTCGAGCAGCCCGCTGCTGCTTCCCACGACGGGCTCGGGCGGCCGGCCTTCCATGAGCTCCGTATTGGCCATCAGCCAACCTCGCGGATCTGCGGGTCGAGGGCCATGTAGAGCAGATCCACCAGCATGTTCAGCAGCACATAGGCGGTCGAGGCCACGACGGTGAAGCCCATGATCGCCGGGAAATCCAGCGCCGTGATGGATTGCACGACGTAATTGCCCATGCCCGGCCAGGCAAAGACCGTCTCGGTCAGCACCGCGCCATAGAGCAGGTCGCCGAAGGCGAGCCCGATCATGGTGACGGAGGGGATAAGCGCATTGCGCAGCGCATAGTGGAAGACAATCCGGACGCGCGAGATGCCGCTCGCCCGCGCCGTGCGGATGTAATCTTCCTGCAGCACCTCCAGCATGGCCGAGCG
>DATHQQ010000155.1:0-19561 GCA_035482595.1 Verrucomicrobiia bacterium | reverse complement strand
CCCTGCGGGGTGGGAAAGCGGGGGCGCAAGACCTCGATGCCTTCCGCCGTCAGCGCGTCGTGGAGCCAGGGAAACCAGTTCGTATCGGGCCCGCCGTGGGCGCCGTGCAGCACGATCACCCGCAACCCCGCTCCCCCATTTCTCATTTTTGCTCCTCCCCTGACCTGATCGCCGCCGATCCTATGGTCGTTTTCAGCACCGTAGAAGCCTGTGCGGCGCATCCCTCCCATTCACCGGTAACGTTCCAAATCTTCCCTGAATCCCCCTTGACAGCCAAGCGAAGCTGGAAATAACTTCTTGGATCGATCCAAAAAGAGGCCCAGCGCCTCTGCCGGGAGGAGCGGTTGACCGAGGGCGCAACCCGAGGGCTGGCGAGACCCACCGTCGTCGACATCGCCCGGCATGCCGGGGTGTCGAAGTCGACGGTTTCCTTCGTCCTCCAGGGCAGCCCCGTGGTGAAGGCCGAGACCCGGGCCAAGGTCTTGGTGGCGATCGAGGCGCTGGGCTATGTCTACAACCGCGGGGCCGCCAATCTGCGCCAGGCCCGCTCGACCGTCGTGGGGATGGTCATCAACGACCTCGGAAATCCCTTCTTCGCCGATATGGCGGTGGGCATCGAGCGCGTCTTCCAATCCGCCGGCTTCGTCCCCTTCATCGCCAATTCCGGCGAGAATCCCATCCGCCAGTCCGAGCTTCTTCGCCTGATGCGCGAGCAAGGGGCGGCGGGGCTCATCATCTGCCCCGCGCATGGCACCACCCAGCGCCAGATCGACGAGCTCACCTCGGCGGGCGTACCGGTCGTGCTGGCGATGCGCAACATTCCGGGCACCCGCGCCGCCAGCGTCGTCGCCGACAGCCGGCGCGGGGCGGCCCGAGCGACGGAGCATCTCCTCTCCCTCGGCCATCGCCGGATTGCCTATATCGGCGGCTATGGCGATATGGTCGCCTTCGCCGAGCGCTGCGGGGGCTATCGCGACGCCCTGGCCGCGGCGGGGATCGAGGCGGATCCCGCGCTGATCGTCGAGGGCCTGCCCAGCCGGGAGAGCGGGGTTGCCGGGATCGAGCGGCTGCTCGCCATGGCCGGGCCACCGACCGCGGCGCTCTGCTTCAACGATGTCGTCGCCTTCGGCGTGCTGGACGGTCTCGCGGCACGGGACCTGGAAGCCGGCCGCGACTTCGCCCTCGTCGGCTTCGACGATGTGCGCGAGGCGCGCCATACGCATCCGCCCTTGACCACCGTCGCCGTCGACAGCCAGGCGCTGGGCGAGCGCGGCGCCCATCAGATCCTCAGGATGATCCATGGCGACAGCCGGCCGGTGGATTTCGTCGGCGAGGTCCATCTCATCATCCGCGCGAGCTGTGGCGCCGCCAGGAGGCAGATGTCATGAGCAAGAGACCGCGCTGGGGCTTGATCGGCGCCAGCACGATCGCGCGGGAGCATGTCATCCGCGCGATCCGGGCCAATGACGGCGAGATCACGGCGGTGATGAGCGCTGATCCCGCCCGCGCCAAGGCCTATGCGGCCGAGAACGGCATTCCCGCCGCCGTCGCTTCTCTGGAGGCGCTGCTCGGCCGCGAGGATGTCGATGCGGTCTATATCTCGACCACCAATGAGCTCCATCGCGATCAGGCGATCGCCGCGGCTGCGGCCGGCAAGCATCTGCTCTGCGAGAAGCCGCTGGCCCTGACCCTGGCCGATGCCAAGGCGATGGTCGCCGCCGCGCGCCGGGCCGGCGTGGTCATGGGCACCAATCATCATCTGCGCAATGCCGGCTCCCATCGCGCGCTGCGCGACGCGATCAAGGCCGGCAGAATCGGCCGCCCGCTGGCGGCCCGGGTCTTCCATGCGGTCTATCTGCCGGCTCATCTCCAGGGCTGGCGCCTCGATCGTCCCGAGGCGGGCGGCGGGGTGGCACTCGACATCACCGTCCACGATGCCGACACGCTCCGCTTCGTGCTGGGCGACGAGCCGGAGACGGTGACGGCGATCAGCCAATCGGCGGGCATGGCCAAATCCGGGCTGGAGGATGGGATCATGACGGTTGCCCGCTTCCGCTCCGGCCTGTTGGCTCAGACCCATGACTCCTTTGCCGCGAAACATGCCGAGACGGGATTCGAGGTCCATGGCACCGAGGGCTCCCTCATCGCCCGCAATGTCATGACCCAGCGGCCGATCGGCAGCATCACGCTGACGGACAAGGACGGCGAGCATCCCATCGAATTCGATCGCATGGACCTCTACGAGCGCGCCCTCGGCGCCTTTCATCGCGCAATCCGCGGCGAGGGCCAGCCGGCGGCGACGGGCGAGGACGGCCTGCGCTCGCTGGCATTCGGACTGGCGGCCATCGAATCCGCCCGGACCGGCCGGCGGATCGATATCGGCGAGGTGGCCTAGCCGATGTCGAAAGTGATCGACGCCGATCAGGCGGCCCGGCTCATCCCCGATGGGGCCGTGGTCACCGTCAGCTCCTCCAGCGGGCTCGGCTGTCCCGATGCCATGCTGGCCGCCATCGGCCGGCGCTTCGAGGCGACGGGCCATCCCCAGCGGCTGACCACGCTCCATCCCATCGCCGCGGGCGATATGTGGGGCATCAAGGGCATCGACCATATCGCCCGGCCGGGCCTGCTTTCCCGCATCATCGCGGGATCTTACCCCTCGGGCCCCTCCTCCGCCGAGCCGCCGCAGATCTGGCGCATGATCGCCGAGGGGAGCGTGGCCGCCTATAATGTGCCCTCGGGCATCCTCTTCGACCTGCATCGCGACGCCGCCGCCAAGCGGCCGGGCGTGCTGACCAAGGTGGGCCTCGATACCTTCGTCGATCCCGCCCGCCAGGGCTGCGCCATGAACGCCGCGGCCCGCGAGCCCATCGTGCGCAAGATCACCTTCGAGGGGCAGGAGTGGCTGTTCTTTCCGGTGATCATTCCGGAGATCGCCATCATCCGCGCCACCACCGCCGATGAGCGCGGCAATCTGACCTATGAGCATGAAGGCGCCTATCTCGGCGCCCTCGACCAGGCGCTGGCCGCCCATAACAACGGCGGCATCGTCATCGCCCAGGTGAAGCGCCTCGCCCAATCCGGGACCCTGAAGCCCCATGACGTGCATGTCCCGGGAATCCTGGTCGATCATATCGTCATCGCCCCGGACCAGCTGCAGACGACCCAGACCGCCTATGACCCGGCCATCTCCGGCGAGATCTTCCGGCCGCTGGATTCCTTCCGCCTCCCCGGCTTCGACGTGGCCAAGACTATCGCGCGAAGGGTCGCCCTCGAGCTGAAGGCCGGCTGGGCGGTCAATCTCGGCTTCGGCATCTCGGCCAATGTGCCGCGCATCCTGCTGGAGGAGGGCCGGCACGGCGCCGTCACCTGGGTCATCGAGCAGGGTGCAGTGGGCGGCGTGCCGCTGCTGGATTTCCAGTTCGGCTGTGCCTCCAATGCCGAGGCCATCCTGCCCTCTCCACACCAGTTCACCTATTTCCAGGGTGGCGGATTCGACGCCTCGCTTCTCTCGTTCCTTCAGATCGACCGCGAGGGCTCGGTCAATGTTTCCTCCTTGCCTTCCCGCCCCCATGTCACGGCGGGCGCCGGCGGCTTCGTCGACATCACCGCCCAGGCCAAGCGCATCGTCTTCTCCGGCTATTTCAACGCCGGGGCCAAGCTCGCCGTCGAGAAGGGTCAGATCCGGATCGAGCGCGAGGGCAAGGTCAAGAAGCTGGTGCCCAATGTCGATCATGTCTCCTTCTCCGGCCGGCGCGCGGTGGCGCAGGGCCAGGAGATCACCTATGTCACCGAGCGCTGCGTCATGAAGTTGACGCCCAGTGGAATCGTCGTCACCGAGATCGCGCCCGGCATCGAGCTGGCGCGCGATGTGCTGGCCCAGGCGGATTTCCCGCTGCTGCCGGCCAACGATATGAAGACCATGCCCGAGGCGCTTTTCCACCCGGCGCCAATCGGCCTCGATCTCCCGCAGGCCCGGCCATGAGCGCCCGAGTCCGAAGCGAAGTCGAAGGGTCTGTCGCAATATTGACTCTCGATCGGCCGGAGAAGCTCAACGCCATCGACGGCCCAATGATCGAAGCCCTCGAAGCCTGGGTCGAGATCGTCGAGGCCGACCGCAGCATCCGCGTTGCGATCCTGACCGGGTCGGGCAAGGCCTTCTCGGCGGGCGGCGATATCGAGGCCTGGGCCGGACTCGACCCCATCGATTTCGCCCGGCGCTGGATTCGCGAGGGCCATCGAGTCTTCGACCGGCTGGCCCGGCTGCGCCAGCCATTGATCGTGGCCCTCAACGGGCATGCCTTCGGCGGCGGGCTGGAGCTGGCGGTCACCGGCGACCTGATCATCGCCGCGTCCGGCGCACGGCTCGGCCTGCCGGAGACCGGCCTCGGCATGACTCCTGGCTGGTCGGGGACCCAGCGCCTGGTCCGCCGCTGCGGCAGCCGCCTGGTGAAGCGCATGGCGCTGGCCGGACGGATGCTTTCGGCCGAGGAGGCGCTGGCCGGCGGCCTCGTCGACGAGGTGGCGCCGGCGGGCGAGGCCCTGGCGCGGGCCAAATCCCTGGCCACCGATATTGCAGCCCGGGGGCCGGTCGCCGTCCAGATCGTCAAGCAGCTGATCAATGCTGCCGAGGGCGAGGAGCGCGACTCGGCGATGGAGAGTCTGGCCGGCGCCTATGTCGGTTTTACCGAAGACCTGAAGGAGGGGGTGGCGAGCTTTCGTGAAAAGCGCAGGCCGCGCTTCATTGATCGTTAAAGTTCTCTTTCGTCATGCCCGCGACGGCAGAAATGACGGATGTAACCGCAGAACCATTGGCAAGACTTGCGCAATCTGGCGAGAATGCGATCCATCGCGGGCCCCCTAACCCGGAGCAGCTACCCGCCGCGACGGCAACCCGCCGCCCCCATGCAACAGGCGGCTATCGAGGCGAAACAAGGAGGAAACGAACATGCGTAAATACATGATGCTGGCGGCGGCTCTGATGCTGGGAGGCATCGTCAACGCCGCCGCCCAGGAGAAGGTGGAGGTCCTGCATTGGTGGACCTCCGGCGGCGAGGCGGCGGCCCTCAACGTGCTGAAGAAGAATCTCGAGGCGGAGGGCATCACCTGGGAAGACATGCCGGTCGCGGGCGGCGGCGGCGAGCAGGCCATGACGGTGCTGCGTGCCCGTGTCACCGCGGGCAATCCGCCGACCGCCGTGCAGCTGCTGGGCTTCGACGTCACCGATTGGGCGAAGCAAGGCGTGCTCGCCAATCTCGATCCCGTCGCCGAGAAGGAAGGCTGGGACAAGGTCATCCCCGCTGCCATCCAGAAATTCTCGAAATATGACGGCCATTGGGTTGCCGCCCCGGTCAATCTGCATTCGACGAATTGGATCTGGGCCAACAAGATGATCTTCGACAAGCTGGGCATCCAGCAGCCGACCAATTGGGATGAACTGATCGCCGCCCTCGACAAGATCAAGGCGGCCGGCTATGTCGCGCTCGCCGCCGGCGGCCAGCCCTGGCAGGACGCCACCATCTTCGACAGCGTCGTCATGACGACGGGCGGGCCCGATTTCTACAAGAAGGCGCTGATCGACCTCGACCCCGCAGCACTGGGCTCGCCGACGATGAAGACGGTCTTCGAGCGCATGATCAAGCTGCGCGGCTATGTCGATGACAATTTCTCCGGCCGCGACTGGAATCTCGCCACGGCCATGGTCATCACCGACAAGGCCGGCATGCAGATCATGGGCGACTGGGCCAAGGGCGAATTCCGCAATGCCGGCAAGACCGCCGGGACGGACTTCCTCTGCTTCCGCTTCCCCGGGACCCAGGGCACGGTGACCTTCAACTCCGACCAGTTCGCCATGTTCAAGGTCGGCCAGGCCTCCCAGGATGCGCAGTTCAAGCTCGCCAAGGCGATCGAGGACCCCGCGTTCCAGTCGAGCTTCAATGTGGTGAAGGGCTCGGTGCCGGCGCGCACCGACGTCTCCGACGCCGCCTTCGACGCCTGCGGCAAGAAGGGCATGGCCGATCTCAAGGAGGCCAGCGAGAAGGGCACGCTGCTCGGCTCCCTCGCCCATGGCCATGCCGCACCGGCAGCGGTGAAGAACGCCTTCTACGACGTGATCACTGCGACCTTCAACGGCCAGTACACGGCCGACCAGGCGGTGGCGCAGCTGGTCCCGGCGGTGCAAGGCGCTCAGTAACAAGCAGCTCTCGACCGATCCCTCCCGGCGCCAGCGCCGCCGGGAGGGGGCCGGCCAGGCGACAGGGGAGGAGGCGAATTGTCCATCACGCTACAACGCAGCGCCGAGATCCCCCAGCCGGCGAGGAGTGCCCGGGAGCGGCTCGGCGAATTCCTGCCGCGCATCGTGCTGGCCCCCAGTTTCGCGGCGGTCCTCGTCTTCGTCTACGGCTTCATCATCTTTACGGGATATCTCTCCTTCACCGATTCCCACATCCTGCCGAGCTTCGATTTCGTCGGCTGGAAGAATTACCAGCGACTGTGGTCGCTGCCGAACTGGTGGATCGCGCTGGAGAATCTTGCCATCTTCGCCAGCCTCTATATCGTGATCTGCACGGCCATCGGCCTCGGCCTCGCCATATTGCTGGACCAGAAGATACGCGGCGAAGGCGTGCTCCGGCCGATCTACCTCTATCCCATGGCTATCTCCTTCATCGTCACCGGCACGGCCTGGAAATGGTTTCTCGATCCCGGCATCGGGGTAGAGCACATCGTTCGCCTCTGGGGCTTCGGCAATTTCACCTTCGATTGGATCAAGAACACGCAGATGGCGATCTATTGCGTCGTCATCGCCGCGGTGTGGCAGTCCTCGGGCTTCGTCATGGCGATGTTCCTGGCGGGGCTGCGGGGCATCGACAATGAGATCATCAAGGCGGCGCAGATCGACGGCGCGACGAATTTCAAGCTCTACAAGCGGATCATCATCCCGATGCTGCGCCCGGCCTTCCTCTCGGCCTTCGTGGTGCTCGCGCATCTGGCGATCAAATCCTACGATCTGGTTATCGCGCTCACCAATGGCGGGCCGGGCCGGGCGACGGAGCTGCCGGCCACCTTCATGTATTCCTACACCTTCACGCGGAATTCCATGGGGATCGGCGCCGCCTCGGCGGTGATCATGCTGATGATGATCGCCTCGGTGATCATCCCCTATATCTATGCCGAGGTCGGCGGAGGCAACCGTGGCCGCTGACATCGCCGGCACCGCCGTCCGCACCAGCCGCCTGACGCGCGCGGTGATCTATGCCGCTCTGCTCTTCTTCGCCTTCTATTACATGCTGCCGCTCTATGTGATGGTGGTGAACTCGGTGAAGCCCCTGGAGGAGATCCGCGGTGGCAATATGCTGGCGCTCCCCCAGCAATTCACCATCGCTCCCTGGCTCTCGGCCTGGAGCACGGCCCAGATCGGCGTGCAGCCCACGGGCCTGCGGCCCTATTTCCTGAATTCGATCCTCATCGTCGTGCCGGCGGTGGCGGTCTCCACCATCCTCGGAGCCCTCAACGGCTATGTGCTCACCAAATGGCGTTTTCCGGGCGCCAATATCGTCTTCGGCATGATGCTGCTCGCCTGCTTCATTCCGTTCCAGATCGTGCTGATCCCCATGGCCCGGATCCTCGGCCTGCTGGGCCTCGCCGGCACGATCTATGGGTTGATCCTGGTCCATGTCGTCTATGGCCTGGGATTCACCACGCTCTTCTTCCGCAACTACTACGAGGCCTTCCCGACCGAGCTGGTGAAGGCGGCCCAGATCGACGGGGCCAGCTTCTTCCAGATCTTCCGGCGCATCCTGCTGCCGAGCTCCGGCCCGATCATCGTCGTCACCGTGATCTGGCAGTTCACCAATGTCTGGAACGATTTCCTCTTCGGTGCCTCCTTCGCCGGCTTCGATTCCCAGCCCATCACCGTGGCGCTGAACAATCTGGTCAATTCCTCCACGGGGGTGAAGGAATACAACGTCCATTTCGCAGGCGCACTGATGGCAGCGCTGCCGACCCTCATCGTCTACATCGTTTCCGGCCGCTATTTCGTGCGCGGGCTCATGGCCGGCGCGGTCAAGGGGTGAAGATGGCTTTTCTGGAAATCGAGCGGCTGACCAAGCGCTATGGCGCGACCGAGGTGCTGAAGGGCATCGATCTCGAGATCGAGGAGGGCGGCTTCCTCGTCCTCGTCGGCCCCTCGGGCTGCGGGAAATCGACCCTGCTCAACACCATCGCCGGGCTCGAGACGGTGACCGGCGGGGAGATCCGCATCGCCGGACGGCGGGTCAACGAGCTGCACCCCTCCAAGCGCGACATCGCGATGGTGTTTCAATCCTACGCGCTCTATCCCAACATGACGGTCGCCGGCAATATCGCCTTCGGCATGGAGATGCGCGGCGTCGCCAAGCCGGAGCGCGATGCGGCGATCGCGCGGGTCTCCGAGGTGCTTCAGATCGGCCATCTCCTGGACCGGCGGCCCTCCCAGCTCTCGGGCGGCCAGCGCCAGCGGGTCGCCATGGGCCGCGCTTTGGTGCGCAATCCCCAGGTCTTCCTGTTCGACGAGCCGCTCTCCAATCTCGACGCCAAGCTGCGCATCGACATGCGCACGGAGATCAAGCGGCTGCATCAGGCCATGGGAACGACCATCGTCTATGTCACCCATGACCAGATCGAGGCCATGACCTTGGCCACCCGCATCGCCGTGCTGAAGGACGGCGTGCTGCAGCAGTTCGGCACGCCGGCGGAGATCTACAACGAGCCGGTCAATGTCTTCGTCGCCGATTTCATGGGCTCCCCGGCCATGAATCTCGTGCCGGCCAAGGGGCGGCAGGAGGGCAACCGCTCGCTGGTCGCCCTCACCCGCGCCGACGAGCCCGATCTCCTTCTGGGCCTCTCCGGTCCGTCCATGCGCATCGCCGCGGAGAGCCGCGACGTCCTGATCGGCATCCGGCCCGAGGCGATCACCGATGCCGAAGGGGCCGACCGCAATTCGCGCCATATCGTCGAGGCCGAATGCCTGGTGGAGGTCGTCGAGCCGGCGGGCGCGGATACCTATGTCGTGACCCGGCTCGGCGGGCGCGAGGTGATCGCGCGGATGCGCTCCGACGCGCGGATCCTGCCGGGCGAGCGCGTGCCCTTCGCCTTCAACATGGAGAAGGCGGTGTTCTTCGATCCCGTGAGTGAGGCGCGCGTCGCCTGAGCCATGGAGATCGCCCCGCCGGACATTCTGATCGTCGGTTCGGGCATCGGCGGGGCGACGATGGCGGCGGGCCTCGCCCCGTCGGGCGCCAGCATCGTGATATTGGAACGCGGCGAGCGGCTCACCGACAGCGCGGCCTGCCGCGACGCCCGGGCCATCTTCCAGGATGGAGTCTTCCGGCCGAAGGAAGTCTGGCATGACGCCGCCGGTGCGCCCTTCAATCCGGGCAATTACTATAATGTCGGCGGCAATTCCAAATTCTACGGCGCCGTGCTGATCCGCTTCCGCCGCGAGGATTTCGCGGCGATGGAGCATGAAGGCGGGGTCTCGCCCGAATGGCCCATCACCTATGACGAGCTGGAGCCCTATTACGGCCAGGCCGAGTCGCTGTTCGAGGTGCGCGGCCGCCATGGCGTCGATCCGACGGAACCGCCCGCCTCGACCGACTATCCCTTTCCGCCGGTGCCGGACGAGCCCGCCATCGCCGAGACCCGCGCGCGTCTCGCCCGCCTCGGCCTGCATCCCTTCTCTCTGCCGCTCGCCGTCGACATCGAGCGCTGGGTCGCGCGTGCGCCCACGCCCTGGGACGCCTTCCCCAATATCGATGCGGGCAAGTTCGATGCTGAGACCGGGCCGCTGGCCCAGGCGCTCACCCATCCCAATGTCCGCCTCGTCACCGGCGCCAAGGTCCGCCGGCTGATCGCGGAAGCGGGTGGCGGGCGAATCGCCGAAGTGGAATATGAGAGCGAGGGCGAGACGCGCCGGCTCGCCGCCGGCTTGGTCGTGCTCGCGGCCGGGGCGGTCAATTCGGCGATCCTGCTGCTCGCCAGTGCCGACGACCGGCATCCGAGCGGCCTGGCGAACCGGTCCGACCAGATCGGCCGGAATTTCATGAACCACAACAGCTCGGCCATGCTCGCGATCGATCCGCGGCTCACCAACGACAGCGTCTATCAGAAGACCATCGGCCTGAACGATTTCTACCTCGAGGACGGGCGCGGCGGGCCGGCGCTGGGCAATGTGCAGCTGTTGGGGCGCGTCAGCGGCGCGATCCTGAAGGGCAGCCTGCGCCGGGTGCCCGAATTCCTGCTGAACCTGCTCAGCCGCCACGCTGTCGACTGGTATCTCATGAGCGAGGATCTACCCCGGCCGGAGAGCCGCGTGCGGCTGGAGGGCGAGCAGATCCGGCTCGACTGGCAGCGCTCCAATATGGCGCCCCATGCCCGGCTCGCCAGCCGAATGCGCGAGATCTTCCGCGCCGCCGGCTTTCCCATCGTGCTGACGAAGGAGTTCGACAAGCGTACGCCCTCCCATCAATGCGGCACGGTGCGTTTCGGGAGCGATCCGGCGGCGGCACCGATCGATCCCTTCTGCCGCGCCTTCGACCATCCCAATCTCTTCGTCATCGATGCGGGCTTCCTGCCGAGCTCGGCGGCGGTCAATCCGGCGCTCACCATCGCCGCCCAGGCGCTGCGCAGCGCCGAACATATCCGCCGGACGGATCTTCGCGCATGAGCCGGCCCGTCGCCTTGGTGACGGGCGCCAAGCGCGGCATCGGCCGCGCCATCGCCGAAGCCTTCGCCGCCGCCGGCTATGATCTGGCGCTGGCCGATCTCTGGCGGGACGAGGCGGCCGAGGCAGCCTGCGCGGCGGTCGCCCGCCATGGCGGGGAGGCCGCCTTCGAGGCCTTCGACATCGCCGATCTCGCCAGCCATGAGCCAGCGCTGGACCGCATCTTCGAGAGATTCGGTCGGCTCGACTGCCTGGTCGCCAACGCCGGCATCGGCGCGCCGGTGCGCGGCGATCCGCTGGATCTGGAGCCTGCCAATTTCGACGCGGTGATGAACGTCAATCTGCGCGGCACACTATTTCTGACCCAGAAGGCCGTGCGCCGGATGCTGGCCGCGCCCGATCCCGCCATCCATCGCGCCGTGATCCTCATCTCCTCGGTCAGCGCCGAGCTCGCCACGCCGGACCGGGCGGACTACTGCATCTCCAAGGCCGCCTTGGCCATGTGGACCAAGACCCTGGCGCTGCGGCTGGCCGAGACATCGATCGGGGTCTATGAAATCCGCCCGGGCATCATCCGGACCGAGATGACGGCCCAGGTTGCCGGCCGATACGACAGGCTGATCGCCGAGGGTCGGGTCCCTGCGCAGCGCTGGGGCGAGCGGAGCGATGTCGCCTCGGTCGCCGTGGCGCTCGCCGGCGGCGCCTTCGGCTTCGCCAGCGGCAGCGTCGTGAATGTCGACGGCGGCCTGGCGATCCCGCGGCTCTGATGCAGATGACGGACCGGGCCGGCATCGCGGACTACATCATCATCGGCGGCGGCCCGGCCGGCTGCGTGCTGGCCAATCGCCTGAGCGCCGATACGGATGTCCGGGTCCTGCTGCTGGAGGCGGGCGGCAGCGACCGCCATCCGCTGTTCCACATGCCGGCCGGATTCGCCAAGATGACCAAGGGCATCGCCAGCTGGGGCTGGTCGACCGTGCCGCAGAAGCATCTCGCCGGCCGCGTGCTCTGGTACACCCAGGGCAAGGTGATCGGCGGCGGATCCTCGATCAATGCCCAGGTCTATACAAGGGGCAATCGGCGCGACTATGACGGCTGGGGCATCTCGGGCTGGCGCTATGCAGGGGTGCTGCCCTATTTCAAGCGCGCCGAGGACAATCAGCGCTTCGCGGACCTCTATCACGGCTATGGCGGGCCGCTGGGGGTCTCGACCCCGGTCAATCCCTTGCCCGTGAGCGAGGCCTTCCTGCGCGCCGCGCAGGAGATGGGAATTCCCTATAATCCCGACTTCAACGGCAAACACCAGGCGGGGATCGGCCACTACCAGGTGACCGTGCGCGATGCGCGGCGGTCGTCCGCCGCGACCGCCTATCTGAAGCCGATCCGCCATCGCCCCAATCTGACGGTCAGGACCGGCGCCATCGTGCGGCGGATCGTCATCGAAGGCGGCCGCGCTACCGGGGTCGAGCTCGCCGATTCGACCCTGCGGGCGGAACGGGAGGTGCTGCTCACCGCCGGCGCCATCGGCTCGCCGCGGCTATTGCTGCTGTCGGGCATCGGCCCGGCGGATCACCTGAAATCGGTCGGCGTTCCGGTGGTGCACGATTTGCCGGGCGTCGGATCCAACCTCCAGGACCATCTCGATCTCTATGCCATCGCCGAATGCACCGGCGACCATAGCTATGACGGCTATGCCAGGCCGCATCGCACCCTCTGGGCCGGCCTCGAATATCTGCTGTTCCGCCGCGGCCCGGTCGCATCCACATTGTTCGAGACGGGCGGCTTCTGGTATGGCGACCGCGGCGGGCACTCGCCGGAGGGATGGCCCGATATCCAGTTCCATCTCGGCCTCGGCTCCGGCATCGAGGCGGGGGTCGCACGCCTGAGGAATGCCGGCATCACGGTGAATTCCGCCTTCGTGCGGCCGAGATCCCGGGGCACGGTGCGGCTCGCCAGCGCGGACATCGCCGCCATGCCGCTGATCGATCCGAATTATTTCGCCGAGCCCGAGGACCGGCGGATGGCGCTCGCAGGGCTTCGCCTGGCCCGCGAGATCCTACGCCAGCCGGCCCTCAAGCCCTTTATCCTGGCGGAGCGCCAGCCCGGCCCGGACCGTGATACCGACGAGGCCCTGCTCGACTATGCCTACAAGTCTTGCAAGACCGACCACCATCCCGTCGGCACCTGCGCCATGGGGAGTGATGCGGCGGCGGTCGTCGGGCCGGATCTGAAGCTGCGCGGGATCGAGGGCCTTCGGGTCTGCGATTCCGCGGCCCTGCCGGCCATCCCCTCCTCCAACACCAACGCGCCGGTGATCATGCTAGCCGAGAAGGCGGCCGATCATATCCGCGGTGGCCCGCTGCTGGCCCCCGCCGTGCTCCCGTCGGAAGCTGCGCCGTGACCAAGATCATCCTGCTCAACGGCGTCGGCAGCGTGGGCAAGAGCTCCATCGCCAAGGCGCTCCAGACCATCACCAGGGAGACCTTCCTGCATGTCTCCATGGATGCCTTCATGGATATGATGCCGGCGTCCAGCTTCGAGCATCCCGACGGTGTCACCTTTGAAACCATCCAGGAGGACGGCAAGCCCTCGGTCATCATCCGGACCGGACCGGTGGCCGCCCGCGTCTTCCGCGGCATGCGCCATGCCGTCGCCGCCATGGCCGCGCAGGGCAACAACATGATCCTCGACGAAGTGCTGCTGGACGAGGAGAAGCACGAATACCCCAAGCTTCTCGCCCCCTTCGAGCTCCATCTGGTCGGCGTCTTCGCCCCTTTGGAGGTGCTCGAAGCCCGGGAGCGGGAGCGCGGGGACCGGATGATCGGCCTGGCGCGCTGGCAATTTGTCCGCGTCCACAAGGGCATGACCTACGACCTGGAAATCGACACCAGCAGCACCACCCCGATGGAATGTGCCGAGCTGATCAAGCGGAACTTTCGGCTGTAGGAGGCTAATCGATCAACTAGACTCGGCTTCGCCCCTATGCCGTCATTCCCGCGAAAGCGGGAATCCAGGGCCACATGATCGGGACTTTGCCGGTGGCCCTGGATCCCCCGCTTTCGCGGGGGTGACGGTGGAGAAGAATTGGCTTCAGGCGAGGCATCGGCGGAATGGTATCGACGCTTCAGATCCTGATCTCCCTGCTCGCTGTCATCGCGGCGGTCGGGGTCGCCTCGAAAAGATCGAAGGTGCCGTCGGCCATCCTCCTGGTGGTGACCGGGGTGGTGCTGGCCCTCATCCCCGGCCTGCCGGCGATCGAGCTGGCGCCGCAGCTGGTGCTGCTGCTGATCCTGCCGCCCATCATCTACATGTCCGCGGTGGCCATGAGCTGGCGCGAGTTCCGCTTCAACCTGCGGCCCATCGTGCTGCTGGCCTTCGGCAGCGTCATTTTCACCACGGTCGCGATCGCCGCGGCCTTCCATTGGCTGCTGGGTTTCCCCTGGGCGGTAGGCTTCGTGCTGGGGGCAATCGTCTCGCCGCCCGATGCCGTGGCGCCGCTCTCCATCGCGCGGCGTATGCAGCTACCCCGGCGCATCCTGGTGATCCTAGAAGGCGAAGGGCTGGTGAACGACGCCACAGCCCTGATCCTCTATCGCTTCGCCATCGGCGTCGTGAGCTATGGCGTCTTCTCCTTCAGCCAGGCGGCGGGGTTGTTCGGTGCCATCGTGGTGGGCGAGATTCTCTGGGGAATCGGCGTCGGCTGGATGATGCTGCGGCTGCGTCGCTGGGTCGCCGATCCGCGCATCGAGATCGCCCTCTCGGTCCTCACCCCCTTTCTGGCCTATTGGCCGCCGGAGCATCTCGGCGGTTCCGGCGTGCTCGCCACCGTGACCACGGGTCTCTATGTCAGCTGGAACGGCCCCCGGCTGATCAGCGCGGCGACGCGGCTCCAGGGCATCTTCTTCTGGGATTTCATCCTCTATCTCGTCGAAGGCCTGGTCTTCCTCATCACCGGCTTGCAGGCGCGCACCCTCGTCGAACGCATGGGCGAGTATTCGATCGGGGAGCTGACGATATCCGCCATTATCGTCACGGTGGTCGTGATCGCGGCCCGCTTCATCTGGGTCTATCCCGCCACCTATATACCGCGCTGGATCAGCCCCGGCCTGCGCCGCCGGGACCCCTCGCCGCCCTGGCAGTGGCCCTTCCTTCTCGGCTTCACAGGCGTGCGCGGCATCGTCTCCCTGGCTGCCGCCCTGGGCATTCCCTTCGTCACCGCGACCGGCCAGCCCTTTCCCGGCCGCGACCTCATTCTCTTTCTCACCTTCCTGATCATTCTCGTGACCCTGGTAGGCCAAGGCCTGATGCTGCCTGCGGTGATCCGCCGGCTGGGCCTGGCCAATGCCGGGCGTCAGGAGCGCCGCGCGGAGCGCGATGAGGAGCAGCGGGCCCGGCGGGAAGCCATCCAGGCGGCGATCGAACGGCTCAAGCAGCTCGAGAGCGAGCGGCATCTCCCGGAAGAGGCGGTGCGGCCGCTGCGCAGCCGCTACCGCGACCGGCTCGAATATATCGAGCAGCGAGGCGACGGCAATGCCGGCCATCGCAAACTCACGGAAACCGAAGACGAGATCGAAGCCCTGCTGATCGAGGCCGAGCGAGAGCAGATCAACGAGCTTCTGCGTCTGGGAAAGCTGACGGACGAAACAAGACGCAAGATCGAACGCGAGCTCGACTTGAGGGTAGCCGACCTCACCAATGCGCGGGGGGAGGGCTAGATCCCTCTTCCGTCATCCCCGTGCCTGCATACCTCAGTACCGGCGATGGCTTCTTTCTTCCCCCTCCCCCTGCGGGCCGTGAGGCCCGCGCTTTGACGGGGGAGGGCCGGGGTGGGGGTGGCCGTATTCTCAATGCAATCGATGCAACACAGACTCGTCGTGATCCGCGGACGCGGATCCAACCCCCCCACCCTAACCCTCCCCCGCAAGGGGGGAGGGGATACAAAGGAAACGAGGCTGACTTGCATACATTCCCGCTTTCGCGGGAATGACGGTGGAGGGAGCAAAGCTTACGTCACCCCCGTCGAATCCGCTTTGCATACGCGCGGCGGGCCCGTTCGCGATTGCCGCAGACCTCGCTGGAGCACCAGGTCCGGGCATGGTTCGGGCTCTCGTCGACGAAAAACCAACCGCAGCCTTCCGCCTGGCAGAAGCCCAGCCGTCCTGCATCCTGGGAGGTGAGCAGCGCGCTGAGCGACCAGAGCACGGGCCAGAGCGGCTCCTCCAGGGACTTGCCCGGCAAATCGTGAACATAGCCCGCGCCGCTGCGCACCAGCCGCGGCTGCGCCGGCAGAGCAGCGAGCCTTCGGTTGAAGGGCCCCGGCTGCACGCGCTCACCGCGGCACAGAGCCTCCGCCGCCTTGCAGATCTCGGCCCGCAGCACGCGCGCCTCCACTAGCACACTCGCCGCAGCAGCCGTTCTCCGCCGGGCTTGCGACCGCAGCCGCCCGACCGCCGGCGCGGGCAAGGTGCCGCGCTTGCCGCTCCACAGGAGAAGCGTGGCGTAGTCGGGCAGCAGCTCCTGCGGTGCCTTGGAGGTCCGCCAATCCATCGTATTGGCGAAATCCAGGCAGACGCGGCCGCCGAAGAATTGCAACAAGGCGCGGGTCGGATCGGTTGACATGGGCTGCCTCGCATTCTAATGGTCTTGCCCATGAGAACACCAGCCCCTTCCGCGCTGCCCTTCACGGGGGCGGGCCTGCGCCGCGGGGTCGTGGCGGCCCTGCCCTTCCTTCTCAGCAACGGCTTCGCCGGGACCGTCATGGGGCTTGCCTATCGCAGCCTGGGCCTGGACTTCGTTTCGGCCGTACTGTTCAGCCTGCTGGTCTGCTCGGCCACCGCGCAGGCCGTCACCTTGGGCCTCTGGTCCGCCTCCCCGCCGATCGCCGCCATGATGCTCGCGGTGACCGCGACTAACTCGCGCTACCTCGTGATGAGCGCCCATCTCCGCCAGCTCTTTGCCGACATGCCGCGGCGCGCCATGCTGCCCATCCTGGCCTTGCTGGCCGATGCCTCCTGGATGATGACCATCGCCGAGGCGGAGCGCGGCCGCCGCGACGCCGGCTATCTCCTGGGCAGCAGCCTGCCCATGATCCTCGGCTGGATCGGCGGCACCGCCCTTGGCTATGCCCTCCCACTGAAGCCGCAAGGACCCCTGGCGGTGGCGGCCGCCTTCCTGCCGCTGGCTTTCGTCGTCATCCTCCTGCCGACGCAATGGCGCGGCCGGCGGAGCCTCCTGCCCTGGATCGTTTCCGGCGCCGTGGGGATCGCCGTGGCATCCACCCTGGGGCCGAACTGGGCGATGCTGCTGGGCGGCGGCGCCGGCACGCTGGTCAGCGCCTTGCGGGGTGACGATGCCTGACTGGCATGCCATCGCCGCGATTCTCGCGGTCGGCGGCGTCTGCTATGCGATGCGCGCCGGCGGCTTTCTGGCGGCCAGCGCCTTGCCGGCCGGCGGTCTTCTGGCACGGCTGCTGCGCCTGGCGCCCGGCAATCTCTTTGTCGCCTTCGCCGGTGCGGGCATGCTGCAGGGCGGATGGCCCAGTCTCATCGGCTGCGCCGCCGCTGTCGCGACCATGGCGGCCACGAAGCGGGAATGGGCGGCCTTGGGCGCGGGCTTCGGCGCCGTAGGGCTCGCCGCCGCCTTGTTGTGATCGGGGGGCCCGGACAGCGGCGTCCGCTTCGTGCATTCGCGCGCCGCGAAGGGATGTGCCGGTGGAGCAGGCCTGCCTGCCCAAAACTTGCGCAATCCCGCGTGCCAGGCGGGTCTTCCCCGCCCCCTTGACGCTCGCTGCGGCTGGAACAAGCCATGTCCCAAATGCGATAGTAGCCCTTCCGGCCTGCGGTTAGGGTTCTGCAGGCCGCTTGCCCTGGGGAGCTGCGAGTTGGGGGACGACCAGACGCGCGATTTCATCGGCTATGGGCCGAGGCCGCCGCATCCGCGCTGGCCGGGCGACGCGCGCCTCGCCCTCAATTTCGTCGTCAACTACGAGGAGGGCGCGGAATACACCCTCCTCAATGGCGATGACCGGCCCGAGACCATCCTCTCGGAGGTGGGCGCGGCGCCGCCGGTCCTGGGGGCGCGCGACCTCAACATGGAATCCCTGTACGAGTATGGCGCCCGGGCCGGCGTCTGGCGGGTGCTGCGCGGCTTCAAGGAGCGCGGCGTGACGCCGACGGTCTATGCCGTCGGCCTGGCGCTGGAGCGCAATCCCCAGGTGGCCGAGGCCATCGCGGAGGCGGGATCCGACGTCGTCGCCCATGGCTGGCGCTGGATCGACTATGCGCCGATCCCCGAAGCCGAGGAGCGTGAGCATATCCGGCGCTGCATCGAGGTGATCGCGCGGCTTACCGGCAAGCGCCCCCTGGGCTGGTACACCGGGCGGCCCAGCCTCAACACAAGGCGCCTCGTGGTCGAGGAGGGCGGCTTCCTCTATGACGGCGATGCCTATGCCGACGATCTGCCCTTCTGGACCAGGGTCGGCGGGCGGGATCACCTGATCGTCCCGCATTCCTTCGACAACAACGACAGCCGCATGGCGCGCAACCAGGATCTCGCCATCGGCGATCATTTCTTCCAGTACATGCGCGATGCCTTCGATGCGCTCTACCGCGAAGGCGCGGAAGCCCCGAAGATGATGACCGTCAGCCTGCATTGCCGGCTCATCGGCCGGCCGGGGCGGATCGGCGGGCTGCTGCGCTTCATCGATCATGTGCTGGCCCATGACCGGGTCTGGATCTGCCGGCGCGAAGAGATCGCGCGGCACTGGATCGCCCATCATCCGCCCCCTAAAGGAGCGCGCTGAGATGGGGCTGCTGGATGGACGCAGCGCCATCGTCACCGGCGCCAGCTCGGGTATCGGGCGGGCCATCGCGCTTCGCTTCGCCGCAGAAGGCGCGCGCCTCGCCTTGGCCGATCTGCGCGAGCAGCCGATCGAGGGTGGTGCATCGACCCTGGAGCTGATCCGAAACGCCGGCGACGAAGCCTTCTACCTCGCGACCGACGTGTCGCGCTGGGCGGATATCGACCGGCTGGTGACGGAAAGCACCGCCCGCTACGGGCGCCTCGACATCATGGTCAACAATGCCGCCACCTATACCGGCACCAGCCTAGTGGAGACCAGCGAGGCGCAGTGGCACAAGGTGATGGGCGTCAATGTCGACGGCCTCTTCTTCGGCTGCAAGCGTGCCGTGCAGCAGATGCTGACCCAGGCCCCGGTGGGCGAGGTGCGCGGGCGGATCGTCAACATCTCCTCCCAGCACGGCATGGTGGCCTCGGCGGGCGATGCGCCCTATGGCGTCAGCAAATCGAGCGCCGTCTATATGACGCGGCAGGTCGCGGTCGAGCATGCCAAGGATTTGATCGTCTGCAATGCGGTGGCGCCGGGTAAGATCGTCACCGGCAAGCCCGGGATCGACGACGATCCGGCGCGACTCGCCCGCGCCCAGAGCCGTACCCCCTGGCCGCGGCTCGGCCGGCCGGATGATGTCGCGGCCGCCGCTCTGTTCCTGGCGAGCGACATGGCGAGCTTCGTGACGGGGATCAATCTGTTGGTCGATGGCGGGTGGATGGCGGCATGAGCGGCGAGAAGACAGCGGTCATCACCGGAGGCGGCGGCTTCGTCATCGCCAATGTGGTGCGTCTCTGGCTGGAGCGCGATGCGAGCGCGCGCGCCATCGTCATCGACGCCTCCCCCCTCGACGCCGCGGCCAAGCGGCATTTCGCCCACTTCGCCGATCGCCTGGAGTTCGTCATCGGCGATGTCGGCAAGCCCGAGACCTGGGCCGGCCTGCCAACGCAAGCCACCTACGTGGTCCATGGCGCCGCGGTCACGCCCATGCGCTATATCGATACCGAAGGCCGGCCGCG